>CAZUTM010000015.1:38713-47502 GCA_964623665.1 uncultured archaeon | reverse complement strand
CTATTAGCCGCGATATCTATTACTAAAGAGTTGGACAAACAAAATGAAATAATCAAATTTAATTATGGGAATTACTTCAAACATGCATTTGTAAATGATCGATTGAGTATTATAATTGTAATAAACACAAAGTTGATGTATCTACCATTTGAAAAAGGATTGATGGCCACGTTATCAAATCTCATAGAGAAAAAATTTTCAAATGTGTTTGACCAATACAAAGATTTGGAAAAAAAGGTTCCGCAAATTCCAGGATTGGATTCGTTAGCAAAGCAAGTCCTCGGAGTTCCGCTTGGTGTACATGAAGGCGTGGGGAGTCGTGATGAATCCATGCAATCAAGGAGGAAATAAAAAATGCTGAGTTATGTAGAGATGTTGATGATTCTATCGATGTTCATCATATTTCCTCTTGTGTCGTTATGTACTTTAATGATTTGCTCTAAAATGCTTATGAGATATTTTGAAATCCGGCAAAATAATTATATTATCCTTGTAACAATATATATTCTTATCTTGATAGGATGTACGGCTTTGATTCTCTCACCTTTGTTTGCAAATGATATTGATTTATTTAAGTTGATTATAAAAATAGTTTTATCATTGATGGTGCTTACGAATTTTATCATGGTGTATTTGTATTATTCATATTTTTCTAAGAGGATCCGGTTTCTTATTTATTTTACTTCGATTTTGATCTGTGCGGAGTTGCATCATTTGATAATTTCAAAGGAAATCTTGTCGATTTTTATTATTTCTGATGGGAATTCGTATTATTTTGTGTTTTCTTTTGATGCATATTTTCAAGTGTTGATGTTTTTGTATATTCTTCTTTGTTCAATTCTAATATTACGTTTTATCATAAATCTCATCGAGATTTCACAGAAATGGGATCGTGTGAAAAATTTAATTCAGGTTCATGCATTGATGATTTTATTTATTATTCTTTTCTTTTTGGTGTTTGAAAGCAGTCGGGTTTTAATTCCATACCAAGTGCTCGTTTTCTTTTATTTTCTTTATATCTTGGTTTTTCTGTTGCAATCAATATCATTATCAAAAAATCTTAAAATTCAAATATTCATGGATCAAATCATTCTTTCGGATGTTATAATTTTCAACTCCAAAGGAATCATTTTGTATAAACATTCAAAGTCCCGGACTTTAACAACAAAATTTTTACAGAATTCCATGATTGTGGGTTTTTCCCAATTATATTCAGCAGTTCGGATGTCAAAAGATGATATTAAGACTTACATTAAATCTATTCATATTGGAGAGTTCCATTGGGTGTATCATTTTTATCTTGAATATGAAATTGGGGTATTGGTGGTTTGCAAGACCGAATATTCGCTTATAAAGGAGCGTTTGGATTTTTTTTTCAAAATCATGGAAAAGGATATATTGAATGATGATTGCCTAAAGAAAAAAAACGACTCAAATGCAGAGAGCCAAAGCGATAAGGGCTCATATAATTGTAAAATTAATGTAGACAAGGTGGATGAATTATTGGAGAAAATCTTTCGGATCTCGATTCTTGATGAATTTTCAATAGTCTAAAGGAAACAACTTTATTAAACTTAAAACGTTTGCATTGACAGCATTATCCATGTTCTGATTTTGGCGTTGATATTGGTTGGGAATACCCTTTAACACCGCAATTTTTTTTTAAAACGTTTTTGTTGCCGAAATTTTTTATATTAATACAAATAGAAAAAATTACCAAACATTAAAAAAAACAAGGGAAAGGGACATTCCCATCGAATATCCACAACATTTTCTGAACGTGGATAATCCCGTGAACTGAAATTCTTTTTCGGTCTTGTTTTTGCATGTTTGATAAGACTGGCACCGAAAATCGGGAAATATCTGAAACTCACGGGAATGCCTCTTATGAAAAGGTGCAGAGGAGTTATCAAATAAAAAATAATGGCCAAATATTAAAACTAAAAAAAGAATTGGTGCACAGAATTCTCCATGTTCTGAATTCAGCATGGATATTCGATGGGAAAGCATCTTTCCATTGGCATTTTTTTAATGTTTACAAAATATCTCCGAATCGATCAATAACATCTTTAATTTTTTCTATTACGATTGGGATTCGTTCGGTGACATTCTTATGAAGTTTTTTATCTTCTATATTATAGGCAATTGCGAGATAGAATTCGTCGTTGTGGACATTGAATCGGGCCATATTGACTTGAAGTTCGTTGATGATAACGGAATTTGTGAGATCTTCTTGGGATACATTTTTTAGGTTCCGTGTGAGTTCTTTTAAAAAGTCTTTCATGACATCCGTATTCAAATCTTCGGATTCTACACCACCGATCTTAAACCAGCCAGAGGATAGCACCAAGCTGAGTAAAATTGGGAGGCCTTGCAATTCTTGGATAAGAATATCTTTGACTTTTTTTCGGAATTCCGCTTCGACAAGCACTTCACTAAAAACGGTGATAATTGTTAAGGCGTCATATATGCTTGTGAAGTAATAATAAAGTTTATGTTGTGCAGGATCGATGATCTTCTTATAATCAGGGATTTTTTCAATCGTGTCTTCATAGATTTGAATTCGATTTTTAAGATCCGGGTCCAATTTATTGAAGACAAGTACAAAAACAACCTCTTTATTGAATTCGATGATTTTTTCGTATAATTTTTGGAGATATGCAATATTTTTTTCATGGGTATTGGCTTGCACATCAACCACATAGTAAACAAAATCCAAGTCGTTGAGGTATTTTTCAGCGGATCGGAGATAACGATCTTGGTAGAGTTCTTGACCACCATAATCCCATACGACTAAGTCATCGCTCATGAGTTGAAAGAAGCTCCTTTCGACGCCTTTTGTGGGTTTTATGTCTTTTATACCTTCGTATTCTTGCTTTAGAATCGATAAAATTGATGTCTTTCCCGCGTTAGGGGGACCCAATACGCCAATTTTTTTAGGTTTCAATTTTTTCACCATTCTCCCTTCATCTGCGTTATAAATAGTATTGTTATTTTGAAGGTTTTATACTTTTGCCCTCTATAAATGGGAAAATGTTTGAAAAAGCGAAAAAATTGAATTGGTGCAAGGAGAGGGATTCGAACCCTCGGACCGCTACCGGACGGGATGGCTTATCTCATACGAGTAATACGAGTTCTTAAGTCCCGCATCTCTAGTCTGACCTATAATGGAGATAAGGCTCAATTGACCTGCTTGATTATCCTTGCACTGAAGGCTAACTAAAAAAACCATTTCTCGCTTTTAAACATTTTTAATCGAATACATATTCGGATCATTTATAATCGTGAATATTTGAATGAAAAAATGAAATTTTGGAACGAAATATGGACGTTCGTGGTGATTTCTATCTTCTTTCTCGAATTTTCAATCCCAAGTTTCTTTTCGCCAATACCGAATTCCCGAAATGGAGAGAAGAAGAACCGTGAAGAATAAAACATAGGGTTTTATTTCCGTGATTTTCATGAAGAAGAACATATAGATGTACATTCCAATTGATGCTATGATACCTAAAATCGATGATATGAGGATCCAATGATCCAAATATCCTTTTACATTTTTCAACGATTGTCTCGGCATATTGATTCCTCCTATTTATATCTCTCTCCAATTGAATCACCGAATTTCTTGAGATTCTTGAAGTATTTGGAGAGTTTTCCTCTTTGAGATAATAGAAAGCGAATTTTTTCCACTTCTTCGACGTCCTCAACATCAATACTTCTATTGATGATTTTAAACATTGATTTTGCTTCATTAAGGATTGTTTTCGCTTGGTTAAGCACGCCTCCTTTAAGTTGTGTTATTCTTAACCTTGATTTGTATTTCTCGAAATCGTAGTACCATATCATTAGTCCGTAATATAAAATCCCTATTACGCCGGCCACATCAAGCCAATGCGGATAGGCGGGGTCTGGATATTGATATTTTTGAAGCGGTTCGGCAAGCGGAGCATCCACAACAGTAAACCTTACATAAAATAGTTCTTGGGCCGCGGCCGGATGATCCACAATGATGAGGACATAAAAATTACCTTCTGCGAGGAGCCAATTGCTATCAAAGAATGTATTGTATTGATATCCATCAGTGTAGAACATTGGTAAAGCCGGAATCGAAACGCCATAGAGGGAAGCATTTAAGATGGTGCCGTTTTCGTAGAAGAAGGCAGATACAAATAAGAAGCCTTTATCGGTGAGATTCTTTTGGCTGATGAGTTCCGAATTGGAGATATTAGCGATTACAAAGCCCTGAGAGTATTTCTTAATTACATTTGAAGATGATGTGATATTCATATCATAATAATTTCGCAAAGCCCATTTTAAGCATTGTTGTGAAAATTCAGCATTTTGGGATTTCGAAAGACCAAAGTTATCAAATACATTTGCATCACCAATTACGAGAATCTGACCTCTTCCTTTTGTTCCAAAAGCAATGCTATTATTTGCCATAAACTCGATGTTGGTAGTATTTTGGAACTCTCCGTTTTTCTTTGTGATATTTACAGGATTATTTAGAATTAAGGTCCCATTCCATCCATCTAAGAGCCGATTTTGAATTTCTTGTTGAGTGGTTTGCCATTGGTAATCTCCCGTGTAAAAAGAATTATTTGCGATCGTTAAATCGAAATTATGCAATAGTTGATTAAGGCTGTTCATGTTGGTTTTGTATTTATCTTCTGCTAAAACGATGAGTGTGCCTCCTTTTTCAACCCAACTTGTGATATTTACAATCTCTTGTGGTAAGAGTGCTTGTCTTGGTTTGTTTAAAACCAATACGTCGAAGAATTGCAAGACATCATGGGTTAGATAGCTTGTGGTTAATACTTCCGATTCAAAATAAAAGTTTCCAAGCGTTTTTCCCAGAAATCCAATATCCCCGACCATTTGGCTCATATTAATATCTGTGAGCTTCAACTCTGGCGGAAGAAAGAGCGATGTATTAATCGAAATGAGCGGTGGGATTGCCATCATGGCCGCACCTTTTCCACGATTTGATTGCGGTTCAGCCCACAATTTCTTTAGATCGAAATACCCACCCCAAATAGTGTCGAATCGTGCGCTGAGATCGAATATTCTGCTGATATCAAAGGCACCTAAATCGTTGAAGTCGATATCTCCAAAGTCAAAGTTCATACTGAAATTTTGAAGATCCAAATCGTTGTTAAATTCAATTTGGACTTCGTCATCCTTTAGATATGGAGAGATTCCAATGGATCCGAATATGTTATCGGACACAAAGAAGTTAACGTGCGATATATCAAATAAAATTCGCCCCCGGGTTGGTCTCATGATCACTTTTACCGGGATCTTGTAGAATGGTTGGGAATCTCCCAGTTGCGTAAATGAGATATTAAAATTGAGATCCATATCCGGAGGCACCAAAGGATTGCCCAAAAATATAGCGAGTATTGTGTCATACGGTTTGAGTTCGGTGAAGAAGGTTTGGTTAATTATAACTATTTTTTCTCCAATGCCATCGATTGTTATCTTCACATTTCTTAAGGTCCGAATCGGGGTGACGGTGATATTGTAAAGGCCAATATCTAAGGGTCCAAATAAGGTCATAGGTGCTTGATCTAAGCGGAGCGGATATGCGCCAAAGGTTTGTTTTGTGATTGAATCGTAGAATATGCCATCAATTACATATAAATTTCGTGCCAAAAGATTATTAAGAGGATTGTTTTCCGTATATACCTGCATGATGTCTCCGATGACCCATGCGATGGAGTAGATTCCTTTGGTGAGAGGCACATAGGTTATATTAAATTCCCGAATCTCAAATGGTTTTAAATTTCGAACGGTAAACATCATGGTATAGGTTTCCACGACGTCATCTTCATTTGTTTTGTTTACGACAAAAGCCAATGTGGTTTGATTAATGATTGTGTTGCCGATATTAATTATTTTACAAGATGTAGGGTATCTTTCTAGGACCGCACCCATTCGGTTGAAATTGGCTTCCATTACCATGGCATCTGTAATGTTGTATTTTGTGACATTGGTTGCGATAGCGTTGAAATTATTTTCCATTTTCAAGATAGCATTGTCGGTATTGTTTCCGATGCCTACCGATAGAACACCGGTGAAATTAGTGTGGTCTCCCAGACTGAGGTTGCCGAGTTTCCATTTCATTGCAAAACCGGGGTCTGCATTTCCGGTAACATTCTTTGTTGCATTCCAAATTGAGATATTATTTGAGTTTAATGTCAAATTCAGCAATAAGGGGATTGAATCATCAATGATATGACCTGAAGCTTGATGAGAAACGGATTTAAAACCCATAGATACGGAGTTATATTGTGGATAGGCATAAGAAGTATTACTATTGGTGTCAGTAACATATAAGGTTTGTAAATCGTTGCTAATATGAGCAACATCATCATAGGTTGCGTTCAAAAAGCCTTGCGGATCATCGAGACCATATTCATTAGCAAAAAGATCCGCTTTAAAGAATGAAATCAATTCTACGTCGGATAGATTCATCTTTGAATCATAATTAATAATAGAAAATGACATTTGAATGGCGTTTACGTTATCAGTTGCATTGAACATATAGAGATCCAAAGGTAATGTAAAGTTAAAGAAAGGATTTGGGATATTTACTGATAGAGAAGTTCCATTGTATTGTCCTCTGAATGCCCACGTTTCTATCACAACCGCGAGATAAATTCCTTTGAATTCCAATACACCGGTGTATCTCAAGTATCCTTCTTGGTAGATATTAAGAGAGACGCCTTGTGAAAGTTCGCGAACGACTTTGAACTCCGAAAACCAATGAAATTCTGATGAGTTTTGTGAAGTGTTATATTTTATTCCGAATTGGTTAAGCGGAAGATGAAAAGTTGAGAAATTGGCGGTCATATTAGGATTTGATATGTTGCTAATGATTAAAGCAGTCATCATTGCTTGGGTGCTCATCAATGCGGTAATATCATAGCCAATATATTCGGATCCAAATTGTTCATAATTATATCGTGAGGCGTTCATGATGTCGTTGGTGGTGACGAATCCCGGATAAAATAATGGTGCGGTGATAAGATCTTTTCTGACATTTTGGGGTTCTCCGAAAATGTTTTTTAACCAATTATATGCCGCGGGTAAATTGATCAGTCCGGCACCTTCAGAATTCAAATCGGGAGTCTGACTAAGAGAGGTTGCGGTATTTATTAGTGCCATTCTTATCAATTCCGGACTTGCTAGTGGATACGCCGAGATCAATAAAGCGGCGGCACCGGCTACCACTGCTGCAGCAGCGCCGGTTCCCGAAGCTCTTGTATAGTTTGGTTGTGTGGGTAGGACCTCTCCATATTGAGTGGTGGGAATATTTTGCGCAAGTTCGGATAAATCCGGAAGATTATCAAACGAAATCGGAAGTTCTACGCCGAGTCCGGATACTTGATCAATGATTCCCTTGAGCATATCTTGAGATTCGGCGGAGAAAATTCTCGAAACCGGTCCAATTAAATTTACCCCCGGAGCAATGACATGAGGCCCAATTTGAAAATCATAACTCGGTCCTCGGCTGCTAAAATTGGCGACTTCGCCAGTAATTGAATTGTAAGCCCCGACTTTAAAGGCTTTGTGCGCTTGTCCCGGGGTGTTTATACTCATGAATGAGGGGCCATCATCACCCACGGGCACCACAACCAGCACACCTTTATCAACAGCGGCATTGACCGCCATACAGACCGGGTCCAGATATAACCCCGGGATCGTGGTAGCAAAAAGAATAATATCCGCGTTTCTCGAGACAGCCCATTCAATTCCGCTGATTATAAAACTCCAATAGGTAATTCCAATAACATCAAAGACTTTGACACTCAAATACGAAGCGCCAGGTGCCACACCTATAAAGGTTCGATTGATATCCCCGGTTCCGCAAGCGATTCCGGTATGGAATGTTCCTCGACCATTTAAATCTGAATAGTATAAAGGTTCATCCGGAACCATCGAGACTCCACCGAGGAATTTTACATCGGATGTTGAGGTATTATTATCAAAATCATCAAGATCGCCGCCGGCAGAGCCAGTAATATCAACACCCGTATCCAATACTGCAATGACCGATTTTGAGCCATTGAACCCCATATTCCATAAGGTAGAGGCACCGATTTCTTGGGTGTAATTAACAAAGCCATCCGGACCGACCGATGCTCCGTTTAACATGCCTAAAATAGAAGGATCGATTGTTGTTGGGGATTTAATTGGTTTATCCAACCAAATACTTTTAACATATACATTTTCGGCCAATTTCATGAGAAAGCGGACCTTGATCTCAATAGTGATTCCCGGAATCAAATCGTATTCCCTCAGCAAATTGAAGTCAATTCCGCTTAGATGGGCAGTTGATACCCAATCCCATTTGAAGATTACAATTAGTCGAACAATCGTGTCTTGGCTTTCCTGTTTGGATACGTATTCTTTTAATGAACTATCGAGTTTCTCGAACGGTGTGATCGTTTCTTTAAGAGGGGTTTGATTAGAATTAACATCGGCTAAGGAAATAAGCGAACTTGAAAGAAGAAAGAAAAGTAATCCAAGAGTAATGATTTTCTGCTTTATTTTTTCGTTTTTCATGTATGATCCGCTCCACTTATTTCTTTGATTTCGCCTTCCCTTTTGAATTTTGATTTTCGCGTTCAATGGTGTTTTCGTGTTGAGACGAGTTTTCTGGATTATTTCCATTTTCTTGTTCGCTTTCATCACTAGTTTCTTTTAATGGTTTTTTCAATTGTTCAAATTGGGCTTTATCTTCCTCGGTCATATCTTGTTCATCCACTAATTTGACGACAAGT
>CAZUTM010000015.1:17840-38703 GCA_964623665.1 uncultured archaeon | reverse complement strand
TCCATTTTGTTTTCCATACCCTTTTACGAATTTTAACGGCTTGGCCCCCATTTCTAGTTGTTTCTTTTTCATGTCTTCATCCGATGCATGTGTGACTTCGCCGGTATATTCATTTACATCATTAGTATTGTGGAGAATGCTTACATAAGTGAAATAATCAACCATATCGATTTCCACTTTGTATTCTATCGAATGGATTTCCAAATTATGTTTTCTAAGCGTATCCAAGATTTTGTCGCCGAGTTTATTTAAATCGGTGTCGGAAAGCACTCTTATCCTTTCGCCTCTTTGAATGACGAACGATACATCTTTGATTTTTCGAAGAATTTCTACCGCTTCCACAGACACTTTTTCAAGGGTGACTTCGATTGCGGTTCCTTTGCCGGGCAAGGTTTGTTTCAAACCATCAGGGCTATTCCAATCATAAAACCCGATACCTCTCAGAAAGATGCAAGCAGTGTCGCAATATTCAATTTCATCGAGATAGTGAGAGATTACACAAAGGGTGATTCCGTATTGTTTGTTGATAATATCCAAATAATCCCAAAGTTCATACCTCGCAAGCGGATCTAACCCGCTGGTGGGTTCATCAAGGAAGATCAGATATGGATTATGCACCATTGCAATTGCAATTGAAGCCCTTCTCTTTTGTCCTCCGGAAAGGCTTTTGACCGGCTGGTTTGCGACATGGTCGATTCCAAGATCTTTAAGAATTTTCTTTCCTCTTTGGATCAATAAATCATCCGGAATACCGTACTGTCTGCCAAAAGTGATGATATTTTCAAGCGCGTTGAAATTTGGATACATACGGGAAAGATCTTGAGGAACATAGCCGATAAATGGCGCTATTGCTTTGGTATTTCTCGCATCAATTCCGAATACGGTAATAGATCCTTCAAATCCAAACTCTCCAAGGATAGCCTTCAAGGTGGTTGTTTTCCCCGCACCGGATTCTCCGATAATGCCTAGAATTTGGCCTTTTTCGATTTGAAAATTTACATCGTGGATAATTGTTCGACCTCCCAACACAACCTTTACGTTTTTTACATCTAAGACACGCTTGGTTAAGGCCAATTCTTCACCGATTTCGACTAAGATATATTTTGGATGAATTTTATTGATACCGGTTTTCGAAACTTGAATATGCCAGTCTTTTGTCAGAAATTCTTTGGTATCATCATCCAATGGATTGTTTGGGTCAAAAGCATCCCAAATTTGAACAAAAAATTCATCTTTACTTGCACTTTCAATGGTCCCGGTCACTATACAATCAATCATTTTTTTTTCCGAAATCAATACTCCTTCTACATGAGTGGAAATTTCATATTTTTTAAGAAAAGATTCAATCCAATCGAGACATTTCTCGTAATCCGTATCAGCACGGAAAAAAACGCGATTTTGAATATCTTTCTTGAATCTATTTTCGATACTGATCAAATTTAGCTGCAAGGCTTCCTCTACGAGGGGAATATCTTGTTTTTCAAGTTTTTGTCGGATTTTTTTAATTTTTTCAAAGGAAATTGGTGGGGAAGGCCGTTTTATTCGAATGATTCTTCTTCCGATGAGGATATTTTCTTTCCCCATATCGCCTTCCGAGAGTAAGATGTAAAGATCTGTTGGAAAGATGGTTCCGTCATACTTTTTTAAGATTTTTCCTTTTCCCTTGAAGAACTCGTTTGTGTCCACCCATTTACCCGTTACTTCAACATTTAGCTCCATATTTTGCCGATCGATAATCCAATCGATCATTTCATCAAATTGAGTTTCTCCAAAAATACTTTTTTCAACAATCTCTTCTTCTTGAATTGTTGGTGCTCTGATGCTTCTCATATTCGACATTTTTTAACCTCCGGTATTAAATTTAAAAAATCTTCAGCTTTACAGCAAGTTGGGTTGCCGTTTAAATAGGATGTATGATGCGGTATAAAGTACAATACTTTGATAAATTATATTTCCGAGATGCTCACGAACCGACCAGAACGATTGCCCTCGCAATACCACCTTCATAAACACTTCTCTTGAATTATAAATGGGCATCCACGACAAAATAAGGGGATCTTCAACAAATAGAATGATAATCGCTTGAAATAGAAACATGAATATGAAATATTGAAGAGCTGCAAGCGGAGTATCTGCTAATGTTGAAATTAAGACCCCTAAAATTACTGCATTTAAAGCAATGATGAATAACGTTAAGAAAAATTCAAGAATGGTGGATCGAAACGCAAAATTATTCGCAATTGCAAAGATCATGATAAATAATAACAGAACCGTAAGCATTGCTTGATTTCCCGAAACCTTGGCAAGCAATATTTCCATCTTATTTGTTGGGGTTAAAACCATCCGATCTTTTGGAATGTCATCAACCACACATTGCGTTGCGGTCAAACAACCAATTCCGAATAATAGCAAGGGAAACAGAAACGGGGCAGCGATAAATAAGATTTGCGCTTGTTCCGGAAGGTTTTCATTATATTTTATCGATTTAAATACCCCGGTAAAATTATTTTCTTGCTTGAACTCGAACACCACTTCATCAACAAGATTTTGAACTGGCTGCAATTTTAAAGTTTTTATCGCATCAATTACAAAAGGAATGATAACGGGGATGTGAATCGATAAATTGAATTCAAACATGGGGGGAACAATGAGATACGCATCGATTTCTCCTATCCCTATCATATATTCAAGCTGCGATTGGTTTGTCTGAATATACAGAATACACCGACCTTGTTCACTTGCATTCACGAATTTATCCACGAATTCTTGAGAGAGATCTCTTCCTACGAACCCATCTGACGAATCTTGATCGATGATACCGATTATAGGGATTTCAGATTTTGAAATCGGACTCTCATCTACCACCATGGGTTCATCGCTTGATTGTTCTCGTTGGATTCCGGGATCTGAAACTCCATAAACTAATAGCACAATAACAATCATCGGGATGAGAAAAACAATAATCATTGCCATTCTGTCATTCAACAACGTTTTTATTTCTTTTTCCGTCAACGATAAATATCTTCGAAGCGGTTTCGACCATTCGCGCACTAGTTCTTTAATCTTTTCTTTATCCATTTTGCTTTCCTCCATCTGCTCTATACAAAATCTTTCTTATATTTGATATATATGGTCGTCAAGCCGTAGAAAAATCCGATTTGAAGAATAAGACTGCCTATATTGTTTATTACATCTGAAAGTGAGGAGCCCCGTGAAGCGAGATTTGAAAAGGCCCGTGCAGATTGTTCTAAGGCAATGAAACTTAAGAAAATCGGGTTCCTAACATAGTTCTCCAGCACGATCATCACAAAAAAGGCTAATAGAAACAATTGACTTGCTTGCAATCGTGATGTCGTTATGGTCGAAAAGAAAACACCCATACATATCGCTGAAATCGAATTAAGAAGTAATACAATAAATAAATCAATCCAGAGACATTTGAATTTTACTCCAAAATATTGGAGCAATAAGAGCGTGATGATGATTTGAATGATTGATAAAATGGTGTATGCGAGGATCTTTCCAACAATAACCTCGCTCCTGTAGAGCGGAGTGGTCAATAATCGCTTCAGAGGTTTATCCCCCACAATTGCTTGAGTGGTGACAAGGTTAATACAAACGAATAACATGAGACTAACGAAGATCGGTGCAGAAAGCTGTAATATCGTTGAGTTATCGACACCGAGCGAGCCACCATCCTCTTCGGTTGAATTGCCGCCCATACTCATTCCTTCCATATTTCCCATCGTGTCTTCCGGTCGAAATTCGGGGAAATAAAAGATATCGCGCTCGAAAACAAGATTTTGGAGTTGGAAATCTACAAGACTTGCGAGTAGACCGAATTCCACAATCAATTTGTTGGTGTAATCGATGGCGTCGAAATGCCAAATAAGCGTCGCTGAACTATTTTCTTTCAAGGATGCTTCAAACCCTTTGGGAATTATCAAATACGCATCCAAATAGGAGGTAGGAAGTAATAATTGAGCATTCGTTAGATTTACATCATAATATATGATTCCTTCACCGAAATCGCCCTCGATTCCGATTACTTCACCGGTGACATTCGGTTTGATGTAGCCCCCTTTCATGGTTGCAATTAATTCTTGAGATTTCTGAGACTGATCTTCATCAATAACCCAAACCTTGACCTCGAGCAAACTGGCACGGGGTTGAGATGTTCCTAAAACACTGATCAAGATAATCGGGATAAAAAATAAAATAAAAATGGCAATTTTGTCATGACGAAAGGCTTCTAATTCCTTTCGTACGATGGAGTTGATTCTTAATGCCCGAGACCTACTTTGTTGTATAATTTCACTCATTTAAATCGCACCTTTCAGTATCTTAAATATCATTCAAAATCAATAATATGCTTTCCGACGATTCGGAAATATTCTAAGAATGTGCCCGAATCGATTACAAATTTCAATACCTCGAGTCCTTGTTTCTTGATCTCTTTAATTATGAGAGAAGCATCCGCAATATTTTCCACGAATATCTTTAACTTATTTCGGCCGGCATTTAATACATGAACCACGCCTTTGATCTTGAGGATTGCGGGAATAGCGGTTCGATTATCTAATTCCTTGAATTTCACAATAATCATCCTTCCTTGTGAAGGAAGAGACTCGACCAACTCTTTGGGTTTTCCAAAACCCTCAATTTTTCCAAAGTTTAAAATTGCAACGCGAGAGCAATAATCCGCGACTTCTAAATCATGACTCACAATAACCATCGTTGTATTCATTTCTTTATTAATCTTTAGAAGAAAATTCAATACACTGATTCGCAAATGGGGATCTAAACCCGTGGTCGGTTCATCTAAAAACAATACCTTGGGGGTATTAATCAACCCAACAGCTATTGAGACCCTCTTTTTCTCACCACCGCTAAGCGTTTCTGTTGGCTGGTTCATCAATTTTTCATTTTCAAATCCTAAAATTTGCAGAATATGCTTGGCTCGCCTTATAATTTCCGGTTTCGGAATCAAATAATTCCGACCAAAAAAGATACAATTATCAATAGCAGAAAATTTCTCATAAAGCGATAAGTATTCCAATTGAGGAACATACCCAATAACATGTACAAGTTTACCTTTCTCTTTTCTACAATCATAACCGGCGGTGATACTAAGCCCGGAAGTCGGTTTCACTTGTCCTGTCATCACCCGCATGCATGTACTTTTTCCTGCACCAGAACCTCCGATAAGCCCTAAAATATCTCCGCTCTGCGCATTCAAAGACACGTCGCTTAATACTTGCTTTCCGCGAGTATAGGACACACACACTCTGTCCATATAGATATCATATTCCTTTGCAATACGGGCTTTTTCCTCTTTTGAAACCGATATTGGCGCTCCTTTTTCTTTTCTTTTCAATCCCAGCATTTTGCTCCCGTTCTTCAGACTTTAACTTAATATAAGAACCGTTTATTAAAGGGTTTTTCATGCACAATTTCCAAAAACGAAACATCTGTCGAGTGAAAGAAATCAAAAAATAAATAAAGGAACTGCGCTAAATAGAAAATATATATAAATTAAACTTAACAAGGGAACAAACCGTATGAGTAGCAAAAAGGAGTTCGCATTCAAACTTTCCGTTGTAGGATCTTATGCTTGCGGCAAAACATCATTAATTACGAAATATGTAGAAAATCAATTTTCCAAAGATTATAAACCCACACTGGGTGCTTCAATTATCGCAAAGGATTTGGAAGTGATGCATAAAGGAACGAAAGTATTTACAAGATTGGTCATGTGGGATATTGCGGGCCAAGAAAAGTATGAGACGGTACGTTCTATGTATTTCCAAGGGGCCAAAGCGGCAATATTTGTATACGATATCACCCGAAGACCCACTTTTGAAGAGATAAAAAACAAATGGTACCAAGATTTTAAGAAAGACGCAATGCCAACCGCTAAATTCGTGTTAATAGGAAACAAAAAAGATCTTCAAGATATGCGAAATGTAACGATAGACGAAGGAAAAGCATTGGCGAAAGAAATAGGTGCAGTGTCTTTTTTTGAAACCAGCGCTAAAACTGGTGAGAACGTAAACGAGATGTTCGAATTGATTGTGAAGGCAATTTTGGAAACCGCCTAATGGTTGACTTGGAATACAGAAGTCACTGTTTCAATAAAATCTCTCAAAATCGTAACAACACATTTATAGCTCGCAACAATCGTTTTGACAGTTCTGGTTTCCAAAGTTTTTTATGGACTTTTGTACAATTGAAATTATAAATGAGTGTGGAGATGACCGAGATAAACTCAGAAGTTGTGAATGCCCTTTTGGAAAGCTTCTATGACGTGCTTGATAGAGATGGAAAGCGTTCAATTTTAGCATTCGCAAATCTGGAACAAGATCTAATGGATAAAAAATTGCCTCCCGGGACATTTCCATATTCGGAATTTTTAAAAATTATCCGGTCGATGAAACAATTGATGGCCTTTTCAAGCTCCGTCATGCGCGAATTGGGTCGTAAATTTGCTATTTATTTGAATCCCTACGGCACAGATTTTCGCGGATTCATTGAGATGTTGAATAATTATTTCGGACATTCGCATTTTACGTTGGAGTTAGAAGAAATACCCGAAACAGGAAGTAAAAATTTTAAAATAAGTTTGGAAAATTGCCCGTTCTTGGAATATGATGGGTATATCGATGGAATGTGCGATTTCTTTGAAGGTATGTTTTCCGAAGGGATAAGAAAATCGATGGGTGGTATAGTTAAAATAGACCGGAATCAATGCGAATTGCCCGAAAGTAATCGGTGCAAATTCAATATTTCATGGTCAAAAAATTAATTAAACTGGAATTGAAATAATTTAGGTATAAAACGAAAATCGGTGGAAGAATTTATGAGTAATGAAGTTCTGGAGTATGTATTTAAAATTTCTGTGATTGGGTCGTATGCTTCAGGAAAAACCTCGCTGATCAACAAGTTTGTGGACCGAAGTTTTTCGCAAGATTATAAACCAACCCTTGGTGCATCTATCATTGCAAAAGATGTTGAGACTACGCATAAGGAATCAAAGATTTTAGCCCGGTTGGTGTTATGGGATATAGCAGGTCAAGAAAAATATGATGCCGTTCGGGCGATGTATTTTCAAGGATGCATCGGCGGAATCTTTGTTTATGATATCACAAGGCCGCCCACATTTGAAGATATCAAAGCAAAGTGGCACAGAGATTTTAAAGCATATGCAATGAAAAATGCAGTCTTTGTTTTAATCGGTAACAAAGTCGATTTAGAAGAAATGAGGAAAGTCTCCACCGAAGAGGGAATAGCGCTTGCAAAAGAAATCGGTGCGGTTGCATTTATTGAAACCAGTGCGAAAACCGGAAAAAATGTTGAAGAGATGTTCCAAAATATAACTAACGCAATTCTTGATCTAAGCCATTGAAAACCCCTTTTTTATCTAAAATTTCATTGAAATTTACTCACATTTACTAATAAATAGTGTGCATAATTTGTTATGAACTCGCATCCACCATCAATTGCTCAATCTAACACTTCGGCACCGCGCGCCCCATCAGACACGGCGTTCCCGTGAATTTCAGATATTTCCCGATTTACGGTGATATATGGAATTTCATAAGAAATTACACTTGCTGTTTATAAATAAAGTGCGTAATTTAATATGAAAAAGCATATAACGACATTTTTATTTTGATTTCTTAACTTTCAAGAGATAATAGTTCGGATAAAAATCGTTGATATATTTTATCTGATTTGAAAACCGATTGAAAATGGTGAGCGCTTTTTCCAATGGAATCCTCTCATCGTCGGGGGGCCCATCTTCATCCGGTGTTTTCTTCAAATTCATATCAACCACAATAAGCGATCCGCCAATTTTAAGATGCAACCAAATCTTATTTAAATATTCGTTCAAATCTGGAAATTCATGCAAAACTGACATCAGAATAATAATATCGAATGATGCCGGGAGATTAAAATTATTGTCCGGTAGAAGAAAATATCGAATGTTATCTAATTTTCGACTTTCTGCATATTTCTTCGTTTCTTCAATCATAATCGGCTCAATGTCAATTGCCCAAATCGTACCATTATACTTTTTTATATGCTCAGCTATCGGAATGGTATAGGCCCCAACGCCACATCCGAAATCTGCGATTTGAATATTTTCCAAGACATCTAAATAACCAAAAATTTTTGCCGGCGGCATTCTTTTCAAGCGATCCGGAGATCTTAAACGCTCCAGCTTCTCAATCGGAAATTTTTTACCCATACATCGAGAATATTATCAATGTATATAACGATTTCCTCAAGAATGATAAAAGAGAAGGTGATTAGAAACTTTCTAATATTTTCAATATATATGATGAGCAGAATTTTCATACATGTGAGCGTTGGGAAAATTTTTAAAAATTTTATAAATTTTGAATCATTAATAATATTCGGGTTATTATCGAATGATGTTGTAAACGGCGCACATCTGCTAATTCGAGTCATCACACCATATATTATTGATGGAAAATTGATGAATTTATTTTTCGCAATGTTTCTGGGCATTATATTCCAAATCGTGTCATATTCATTTTATTTAAAAAAGACTCGCAAATTAACATATATTTTCGTTTCAACTCTTGTTGTATTGCTTTTTAACACAATTTTATTGGGATCTTTAGATTTATTGATGACTCAGCAACCGGATTTTACGATTTCATATTCTTCGGCGTTATTCTTGTGTTTCTGGTATCTGTTTTCAACAACAGCACTGTTTATCAATGCATCTTTCATATTATGCTTTAGAATGCCTCAAACATATTTGAGACAAATTGTTGCAATTATAATTCTATTAACAATGGTGATTTTAGGTGCTTTGGATGCGATTATTGAAACACAAGTTCCAAGCACTTCGAGTCTCCGATCTATTTTTGTTATATTTTATATAATTTTAATCTCTTTTGTGATCATTTCATTCTGGATAAAAATGATAAAGAATAAGCAAGACTTTAGCATATACTTACCCAAAAATACAGCGAGTGCAAACATTGAGAATCCGATAAGAAATCCCAAGCGAAATTTTGTAATGATTTTTGTAGTCTTCTTTGCCTTTTTCGGATCCGGGATGGTATATTCGCTAATTTTGAATAATCTCTCGATACAGCAAGAATCTCAATTGTTTCGGGCATTTGGAACGATTTTAAGCGGAATCATTATAATAATTCTGATCTCTACAAGCAAACCAAATACAAATTATAATTTAATTATTTATTCAATCATTATTTCTGCCATATCATTGTGTTTGTTTTATTTTGATGTCGCAATGCAATTTTCGATAGTAATTCAAGTGAGTGGCTATTATGCGATAATATGTTTTCTATTTTTGGCGATTGATGAGACAAACATTCCGCGAAAGTATCCAGAATACAATGTATATATTTGGGGTTGGGCTTTAGCCGGATATTATTTATCCATTTCATTATCAAATTATTTGCTAATCGATCTGAATGTCGCTACGGATTATCTTAAAATATTAGCGATATTTATCCTTTTTATAGCGTTTGTTTTGATTCTTATTCAGTTTTACGAAAGTAAATTATTTGATCAAAGTGAAGTATTGTCCATCACGATTGAAAATATCTCAGATGGCGTAATAAATATAAATAAATCAAATAGGGTCCAATACGTTAATAGTGCGGCTTGTGTAATCTTGAATATGAATAAAGAAACATTAATTGGCAAAGAATTTTGTGATATATATAACACTATTAAAAAAGAGGGGTGTGATGATTCGGATCCTCTTTTAATTGTTAAAAGGGAAAGAATTCCGTTGATGATTGAATTGGATCATTGCGTAATCTCTAAAAAATCGCAGCCATGCACATTAGAACAAACATTTTTTCCACTCATTGACGAGATGGATGAATTTACTGGCGTCATTTGGGTGATCAAGGATGTCACAAAGAAGGTTAAAAAAGAAAAAGAATTTTATCAAAAACAACGATTGGATTCATTAGGAAAACTTGCTGGAATGATTTCTCATCATTTTAATAACATTCTTGCAGAAATCATGGGAAATTCGGAGCTGCTCTTGGATGAATTGAAAGAAAGCGGCGGAGAAGCAAAAGAATTGACGTCTAATATTATAAAATCAGTTCAACGAGCAAAAAATATCGGTTTTCAATTGCTCACATTTTCAAAAAGCGGGGCTCCAGTTAAACGATGGGTGAATATCAATGAGATTGTAATAGAAACTGCAAGTTTGATATTCTCCGGCACAAATATCATAGCGAATTTCTCATTTGATCAACAATTCGATGATTTATTCGTAGATCCTGAACAGATCACCCAAGTGCTTCAGAACGTTTTTATAAACTCAAAAGAAGCGATTGAGAATTCTGGAATAGTTAATATAGAAATATTTTCTCTCGATGAAGATGGAAAGAAATATAAAGTAATTGCGATAAAGGATTCGGGTAAAGGAATTGAAGAAAAGGACCTCCCGATGGTGTTCGATCCTTATTATACAACAAAACCCGAAGCAACCGGTTTGGGACTCACGGTTGCGTATAATATTATGAAGAATCATGGGGGAAAAATAACAATACAATCAAAATTAGGAGAATTTACCCTTGTTTCTTTGTTCATTCCGATTCCCGATGAAATAAAAACCTCCACAGTTCGAAAAACTTCGGCAAATGAAATAATAGTGGAGGGAGCGGGCGATTTTGTACTTATATTAGATGACGAGCCTATGATTCTCAATATATTAAAGAAAATATTAGAGAAGTTGAATTTTACACCGATACTGGCTTCGACGGGTGCTCAAGCAATTGAACTTCTGAAAGAACTAAGAACTAAGAAACAGACAGTCAAATTTGCCATTTTGGATATAAATGTTCCCGGAGAGTATAATGGAATTGAAACTTTAGCGAAATTGAGGGAAATTGATTCAAATCTCCTTGCGATAGCATCATCTGGATATACTAACAATGATTTATTAAGTAATCCTTCGAACTACGGTTTTAATGCCATGTTGCCCAAACCTTATACTTCAAAGGATTTGAGATGCGCGATCGGGCAAATTCTGGAATTGAAGAGAAAAATATAAATGCTTTAATTGCTGACTTTGAATTATGGATTGCGATGCTTCGACTTTTTTTGTATATATCTTAAAATGCCTTGATTCCAAGGGCAAAATCACCTATTACACCGGATCGACAGATAATCTTCAAAAAAGAATCGGGCTGCATACCAAAGGCAAAGGTGCCAAATACACGAAAGGAAAGAAATTGGAATTGGTTCATTTCGAACGCTACGAATCTCGCTCCGCAGCAATGAAGCGCGAAATCGAAATCAAAACCCTTTCGATCGAAAAGAAAAAGGAGCTTATTTCAAATGGAAAAGACCTTTCGATCGAAAAGAAAAAGGAGCTTATTTCAAATGGAAAAGGGTAACTCGACTTCGAAAATTCAATTGAATTTTTTTGATGAATTCAAGAACACACGTTTTTTTATAATCTTGGTGGGGATTCCTGCAAGTGGAAAATCCATGTTTGCACAACAATTTAAACAAAATTTGATTAATAAAGGCCTTAATGAAGAAACCATAAAAATTATTGATACGGATCAAATTCGGGAAGTATTATATGGTAAAGACTTCAATCCGGATAATGAGGCCTTTGTTATTACCGAAAAGTACAAAACTATCGATCAATTTTCACAAGAGAGTAGCGTTCGATTCATTATTGTTGATGATTTAAATTACTTGACTTCCCAAAGGAAAAGACTGCATGATATCGCAAAAAAACATCAAATGGTTTCATTTGTAATCTTTTTCGATTGTCCATTAGAGAAAGCTTTGCTAAATAACAAAAAAAGAGCTCCAAATGAGGTTCCGGAATATGTAATTCGGCGAATTCATTCAAAGTTGGATATCCCCGGAAAGAAATACGTTTGGGATAAATTCAATTATCGGTATTTATGTAATGACGATTTTCCCAACAAGAGTATTTTAGAAGATATCATTAACGCTATGATCGTTCACAGCCAAGCCTCAAAATCTAACGAAAAACAGACTTTAGAACAAATTGAATATCAAGAGGGCTCAAAGAATCGAAAATTAGATTATCATCAAATCGATCTTATAACACGCAAAATACTCACCGAGATGATTCAAAATGTTCGTGAGAAATGCAGTATAGATGACGAATCCATATTGAAAGAAAAAGAAAGCACCGCAATTTTCTACGAAATACTTTCCCGGTATGATTCTGTTCAATTAAATGTAATTAGGCAAGATTTTTTGCACGATCTGAAAGAGAAGAATTTAATTGATTCTTTTGATTCGGAGAGAGAAATAAAACAATTCTTTTTAGATTTCTGCATGAATTATCAAATTTTTAATCAATCAAATAAATCAAATCAAAGGTAAATCGCAAAGTTTTTTTGGTCAGCCCCTATTAATGTTACGAAAATGAGCGTCTCTTCAAATAATTCTGGAAACCAAAACAGACCGATAGTGCAAGTTCGGGTTGAAGAACTTCCCAAGACATCAGCGGGGAAATTCGTATGCAGAATGGATAAATCGGTTATGGAGGAAATCGGAGTTTATAACGGCGATCTGGTCGAAATAACCGGGAAAACCGTCACTTCAGCGATCGTTCTTCCTCTTTCCGAATCAACTTCAAACGATAAATATCCGATTATTCAACTTGATTCATTTACACGTCGAAATGCAGGAATTGCAGTTGGGGAGTATGTGCAAGTTCGTCGGGCCGAGTATCGCGAGGCATCCAAGGTTGTTCTTTCGCTTACGAATAAAGATGAGCGATTAATAGAAAAACCCAAGATGATTCAAAATTCGTTATTGGACAAGCCTGTTGTTGAAGGAGACATAATCAATGTCTACGGAAACAATATTGCACAGAAGAAGCAAGCCACCCCGTTCGAGGATTTGGAGAATATCCTCCCTATGTTTAAATCTCCATATTCATTTTTACGAGAGGTTCGATTCCTTGTCGTTGAAACACAACCTAAAGGGATCGTGGTTATTACAAAGAATACTCGATTTGAAATCAAAGAAGGCTTTGTTCAGATTAATAATGCCGAACAGATAGTCACGTACGATGATATTGGTGGGCATATTGATGTAATTCAGAAGATCAGAGAAATGGTTGAGCTCCCGTTGAAACATCCCGAATTATTTCAGCGGTTGAATATCGATCCTCCCAAGGGGGTTTTACTTCATGGACCACCCGGAACGGGAAAAACATTGTTGGCCCGTGCAGTCAGCCATGAAGCCAACGCATATTTTATTACTATTAATGGGCCGGAAGTAATGAGTAAATTTTACGGCCAATCCGAGGAACGGTTAAGAAATATTTTCAAAGAAGCGGAAGAAAAGGCACCTTCCATTATTTTCATTGATGAAATCGATTCAATTGCGCCCAAACGCGGTGAAACGATGGGAGAAGTAGAACGTCGTGTTGTTGCACAGCTTTTGGCGGTTATGGATGGCTTGAACAGCCGAGGCTCAGTGATTGTCATCGGAGCGACAAATCGTGTTAATAGCATTGACGAAGCGTTAAGGCGTCCCGGTAGGTTCGATAGAGAAATCGAATTGCAGATTCCGGATCAAAAAGGAAGGTTGGAGATCCTCCAAATTCACACAAGAGGTATGCCGCTTGCAGAAGATGTAAATTTAGAAGAATATGCAAGAACCACTCACGGGTTTGTCGGAGCGGATCTTATGGCAATTTGCAGGGAAGCCGCAATGTCCTCACTTCGAACAATTTTGCCAAGAATTAATATGGATGAAGCGATTCCGCCCGAAATTCTCCAAGAGTTAGTTATCAGAGATGAGGACTTCAAAAATGCCTTGATGGTTGTGGAGCCATCCGCTATGCGCGAGATATCCATCGAAATCCCTAATGTGAAATGGGAAGAGGTTGGAGGACTTGAAGATGTTAAACAAGAATTAAAAGAAGCGGTTGAATGGCCTTTAAAATATCCCGATCTAATTAAGAAAGCGGGGATCCGAAATATGAACGGAATCTTGATGTATGGTCCTCCCGGATGTGGTAAAACATTATTAGCAAAAGCCGTAGCAAATGAAGCAGAAATCAACTTTATTTCGGTCAAGGGCCCGGAGATCTTCTCAAAATTTGTCGGAGAGTCCGAACGAACCATTCGAGAATTATTTAGAAAAGCACGTCAATCGGCTCCTGCAATCTTGTATTTTGATGAATTGGATGCGATTGTTCCGAATCGAGGTCGAGCTGAATATAGCGGGTCCAACGTCTATTCGCAAGTGGTCAACCAAATTCTTGTGGAAATGGATGGAATTGAAGATCGAAAAGGTGTAGTAGTGATGGGATCCACAAACAGACCTGATATAATAGATCCCGCACTTCTGAGACCGGGTCGCTTTGATCGGTTGGTGTATTGTAAAGCACCGGACTTGGATTCGAGAATTCGAATATTGAAGGTTCATACGCAAAAAATGCCACTGACTGATGAAGTTAAAAAGAATTTCCCAAAACTCGCTGGAATGTTGGAAGGATATTCGGGTGCGGACATCGAAAATATCTGTCGAGAAGCGGGTTTACAAGCAATCCGGAGAAAAATGCAAGCCTTTGATACCGTTGAGATGCAAGATTTCGAGTTCGCAATTCAAAAAATAAGACCTTCCTTGACCAAAGACATCATTAAAAAATACGATGAGATAGCGGAAAATATGTCAAAAGCAAGAGTCGTTTCAGAGACATCCTTCTACTCTTAGACAATTCGTTTTTTTGTTCGATTTTTTCGATTCTCTAAGAGCATATAAAAAAATGGATAGAAAAGCGGGCATTCTGATAGCGAATCTATAGAAGTTTAAAAAATATAGGGAAGCGGGCGTTCTCACAGAATATATCGGAAAGTACATTTTTCTCAGCGCTATTTTCAGCAGCATTTGCATGTTTACAAAGGAGATTTAGGAGGGGGAAAAGTCACCCTCTTTCTTTAAATATTGTTCGCAGTATTTTCCAGTTACCATGAATATGTCTGAATTTAAGAAGATCTTTGTGATATCTCTTGTCTTTTATGCAGTTCTTTCTTCAGCGGGTCTCTTTTATCTCAAAACCCCGATAAATAGAGAGAATCGCAATGATGACACGAGATTCACCCAAATCGAAATGCCTAAAGCGCAAGGAGTCATGGAGACCGATCTCAATTTATATAAAGAAGGCGAAATTAAGCCGGTTTCCATATCTTTAGAAAAAAATAGTCTCTATAATTTAACGCTTGAAAATATAGGTGAAGCTACCCTATTCGTGTACATTGTGACCAATGCAAGCCAATATACTACGACGAATCCAGAGCCCATTTCGATTTACTCCGACGAATTGATCAGAACGGTAGGAATTCCTTTTTGGGGTTCTTACAACTGGGATACTTCACAATATTCAAGTGAAGTATCAATTGGTGCAAATCTGGCAGTTGGAGCAACAAAATCGATTATTTTCTATTTAGATAACTCATTAAGCACAGCCACGATAGATTTAACCCTGATAATCAAACTTCAATCAACCCTCAATCCCTATAATAATACAATACGCCTTTCATGGAATAAAATATTAATCGATACCCCATTGGTAATCAATTATTCCAATACAAATGAACAAAACGAACTTATTATTCCATCAAACACCATAAATATTGCAAGATTTGTATCGAAAAATGGGTTAGACTTGACAAAATCGATCTTCAACGAAACAGTAAGCGTAAATTCCTCGTTAATCACTTTCCAATGGAGAACTGATTTGAATGGCAATACCATCGTTAACAAGAGAAATTTAAGCGGAATAATAAATCAAATTTTTGTTCCCGAATTTGAAAACTACATGTTAACTCAAGATGCGATTCTTGGTCTCATAATTAATGCGCAAGCGCTAAATGCGCGACTAACATGGAATTTCACGAGCACTCCTACCACACTCAATTATACAGAACGACTAAATATTACGCCAGAAATTATTGAAATGCCCTTGAATCAACCAAATATCATTTGGAGAACCTTCGAGTTACCCTCAAACGGCTTATTTACGCTTAATTTCACTGCAGATCCGTTATTATCGCTTATATTTTGGGATATCTCGGTTGATTTCTATTCCATTGGCGCATCAACACCATATTTGTTTAATTTGAATAGCTTTCCGGTGAATTATTCCGAATCTGCAACAATATTCAGCGCATCTCTCATTAACGAGTATTCTAATTTCACGCAAGGGTATTTGAAAACAATATATCAAAAGAGGTCGTTATACTGGAGTAAATACGGCGTGTTAAACCCAACTGTAATGAATTCGCTCGGGACACAGAAGTTGGGAGTTAAAATCACGGCAACAAACAGTCTAAGTGCATACATAAACTTATATTGCAAAATCGAAATCATTCAAGAAACCGTTGAAAATCTGGATTCAAATGAATACATAAAAATTGGCTCAGAAAATGGCTCTTTCTTTGGAGACTTCAAGCCGTTTCAAGTGAGAAAATTTACAATTGAAAATTTTACGCAATATATATGGTCGGTTCATGGAATTAATGAAACTATTATCAAGACACAAAGCCAATTGGTTTGTAATAATATCGATTCTGGGAACTATGTCAATAATATGAATAATTCGTTGATTTCTATTCCGATAAATACGCAATTGTACTCAGGGGCAATAACATTGGAGTTTTATCTGAAGGGAAATATCAATCAGAATGATATTCTTCATGTACAAGTGAGAAACAGCACCATAAGTTCACCGGATCTGGCCGCATTCACCAATATAGCATACTCTTCATTTACCAAGTTCACGTACACAATCTCGAGTTACAATGATACTGCGGTTCAAATAGTGTTTAATTTAACCACGAATGCAAACGCGGTAAATAATGGCCCCGTTTTGGATGATATCAAAGTAATAGTAGGTACAACAACGGTGTTTTCCGATGACTTTGAAGGGACGGCACCGCTTTCAGCAAAATGGACTGCAATTGATCACTCGGGCGCGGGAAATCTCTGGCGAATTGAGAGATCGACAGCTTCTTTCAATACTCCAAAAATAAACATCATGTATCCGAATAAGATTCAATCGTTCAATGCATATATGGTTGATCCCTACAAATATACCAATTATACATACCATGTTTACGATTACAATCCGTTTGTTCAAGGAGAGAATACGGGATATATGGTTATACAAGCAAGCCAAGCATTGATTCAAAATTTCAGTGTCAAGATTTCACCAATGGCTTTGCCTGCAATTACCATGACCAATGATACAGTAATTACTGCATCATTTACAAATACTCAGCTCGTTTCTCAAAATGGAATCATTTGGGAAGAACCGATTAATTTGTCAGATAGTTACAGGTTTTATCGTTTAAATCTCAGCAATAAAACGTATACCATTCAATTTAAAACGAATAATTCACCATTGATCTATTTCCCGGTTTCGGTGTATGATGAACAAGGCAAATTATGGAATCGAAATATTAATAACTTCTACGGAACGCTGTTTATCAACCAAACATATACGATTATCTCTACGGAAAACAAGACAATCTATTTTAATTTTGGAGAAATCGGATTTGGCGAGAACATCCAAATCGTGATCATCGAATCGGGTTCAAAGGCCCAAAATGATTCTACCGAGCCCCCGCAAAATGATATGGCTATTCTGGTGTATGTTGCGTTCAGTCTCTTTGCCGCATCCTTTATCATCAATGTGATTTTCGGATTGAAGCTCCGAAAGCTCAAACCAAATAAGTGATCGAAACTTCCAAAATGAATCGTTCTAAACGCTTTTTTTCCCGATACTTTTTATTTGGATTAACAATTCGATAAATTTTTTGAGCAGATATGGTCAAGCGATATAATATCACATCAGAATCGATGAAAAAACGAGATAATCATTTTTTTATTTACCCCTCGGAAAATAGAACCAACAGATAGGAAAAGAGCAATACGACAGCGGACATCACGATCAATCCTATCAGAAACAATAGAGGTTTGCCTTCTTCATCTTCCGGGATAACGTCACGCATAAAAGAATAGGTTATAGACCCCATCACCAAACTGAACACGATATAAATCGTTTCAAGAGGAAGTGCATTCGTTGCTTGTAAGATAAGCCCGATTAGAATTCCAATCGGTGTAGAAATCGATAGAATTATTCTCATTACGGAAGTTTCATGAAATTCCAATGTAATTTGAAGATCACGGTATACTTCTTTTATCTCTTGTTTGTAGGTAAAAGTAGTCATCAAAATTCCAAAGAGAACGATGACTTCTCCGCTAAATAGATTGAATGAAGAGACACCAACGATTAAAATTCCAATGAGGAAATGATACATGAATCGAATTCCAGTTTTAAATTTTTCGATGCTCAGAGAAAGCGTTTGAGAAATCTTTTCTCGTTGTTTTTTTATTTCAGAAGCAATTTTTTTGCTTTCATTTTTCAATTCCCGAATTGTAGAAGCGATTTCCTTTATTGGAATCATAAGGTCGCAATTATCAGTTTTATCGATCATTAATTCGGTTTCTACGGTCTGTTCCAAGCTGTTTTCAACCAATTGAAGTTTTTCTTCTTTTGAGACTAATTCTTTGGCCATAATGATGGATTCTTTTTGTACATTTTGCAAAATCAATTTTTCCATGGTGTGGTGAAAAGAAAAGCCGAGCAGAACATAAAAATATTCGAAATTCTTTAAGTGCAAAGGTAATTCGGGTATATTTTCGCCCACTTCCGGCAACACCACCAAAAAGAAATAGGCCAAAGAAACCCCCGCGATGAATGATCGAGGAATTTTTAATTTTGCATAAACATGAAAGTATTCAAGCAAGAAAAACAAAACAGCGGCTGATATGTATGCAAAGATAAGAATTAAACTCATACATTGGTTACATTTTCATCCAAATTAAAGCCCGCGCTTATTATTTGAAAGAATCCATAATGAAAAAATTATGTATACATATAAAAAAATCAGAAAAAAACGCTCAAAAAAAATTTCGGCGGAACAACGGGACTTACCCGAAGAATATCCACGGCCTATACGCAACCCGGATAATTCGGTCCATGGAAACTTTTTTTCTGATTTTTTACGGGTTTTTTATGTATAATCATAGGTCGCAAGCGATTTCTTTAAAATTGAAAGGTGTTTCGGATTGATACGATATTGTGTCGTTTGGTTTTCACTTTTTCCTACGTTAATAAACATCGAGTGCACTTCTTCATTTATTGATTCGATGATGACCCCAAAACTGATGAATCCCATGGTCCTTTCCTTTTTCAAAACCCGAATCAATTCGTATTCATTATGCCATGAACCGTCCGACAGCATCATAAGGAGTTTTCGTTTTACCGAGTCCTTAGATATAAGATAGTTTAAATCGGATTCATTTAATTCTTGATCCGCATTAGATACGATATAAGCAGGATTGACGGCTTGTACATCCGAATTTCCATTAATGAAACCGTAATTTGAATAATTTTCCGATTGGGTTTGATTCCGTTGATAGTATATATTCGGATTCTGCGGAATTCTGTTTGCATCTAAGGAAGAATTCGAATTATACCCTTGGTAATACCCATTTCCGTATTCAAATTGACTATTTGAAGGAGGAATCATGGGTGTTGTCGCCATACCATAGGTTTTCGGATACGGCTCGGATTCTTGAATGGGCATACCTGGGTAATAATAGTGTCCACCACTGCATTGTGATTGAAATGAGTGAGAAGTATTATAATGAATATTTTTGTTATCAAATGAATGGACTTGAATGCTCTTGTTGTTTTTATTCATATCCGGTGAGACATTTTCATTTAAGCCCTCTTGATATTCACAAGAATCATACCATTCAAAGGGTTTATAATATCCATGAGAAATATTTTGTGTTTGAATATTTTTTGGGATAATTGCATTTTCTTCAATATTTTTATTTCCATTATTGACATTTGAAATATAATTTTCATCAAAGTCGGGCCCCGGATATGGAGTTACAGCAGGGGTCAATCGGTTAAGAGGATTTTTATCCATTGTTAGACGGTTTGGAATCTTTACTGATACATTCGGCACAGCGTTGTTCGGTAATGAATTAACTCGATTAATAGGATTAATTGATTCATCTTGATGTTCTGGCTTATTTTGCATGCCAAATTTGTTCATTGGAGCCCTCTTTTGTTTTGGCGTTGGTGAGCCCATGAATTGAGGATTCATTTGATTGATTTCACGAGTGAGCGGTTGGATTCTATTAGATTCTAACTTTGAAGTTGGAGGTTCTTTCGACATCTTATTAGATTGATAGCGCTTGGGGAATTTGATTTCGCAAGATTCTTCAATAGTTTCCGCCTGAAGAATGTTATGCGATTTTATTGAACTATCGGAAAATGAGCCAGAATAATTCGGAGTATTGTCGACTTGAGAAATTTGTGCATTGTTTTCGGAAGACAAAGATTGAAGTGGTTGAAACACAGAAGGAACCTCAATCGAGCCGTTAGATTGTAATTTCCATTTTTTAATTTCTTGTTCTATTATTCTAACTTTTTCATAATCGGGTTGGTCTCCCAATAACGTTTGGATTGATTTATTACAACCGGCCTCGTTATATTGAGCCCTTAAGAAAGAATCCTCCGATTGGTAGTTCATACGATTTGATGAATCGGTAGAGATTTTCCTTGTTGAAACTTGATCATAGTCGGAATTCAAATTATATTGATTCTCGTTGCAATTCAAATTATATTGATTCTCATTGCAATTCAAATTATATTGATTCTCGTTGCAATTCAAATTATATTGATTCTCATTGCAATTCAAATTCAACCGTTCATCGTTGCAATTCAAATTCAACCGTTCATCGT
>CAZUTM010000015.1:0-17740 GCA_964623665.1 uncultured archaeon | reverse complement strand
TTGCAATTCAAATTCAACCGTTCATCGTTGCAATTCAAATTCAACCGTTCATCGTTGCAATTCAAATTATATTGATTCTCGTTGCAATTCAAATTCAATTTATTATTTTCTATACCCAATTGATATTGCTGAACATTGTTTTTTTTTCTCATCAATTCCAACATTCGGTTGAGGGAGTTGTTTTTCAAATCGGTTCCATTGGATTTTTGACTTTCGATGTATCCTTCTTTTTTTTCAGAGATCTCCGGCCGAAATGCATTTAACTCCTTTTCGATTGTATTTAATTCTTCATCAATTTCTTTTTTGCTTAAAGATGTTCGGATGTTATCAGCGATGACCCTGTTATCGAAGGTCTTTTTAATCTCTTTTAAGTGATCCGGAGAATATTCCATCCCGAATGCCAATTCATCAATTGGTTTATCGATCAACACTTCATCTTTGGGGTTTTTCATCCCTTGAATAGTTATCTCGCTTGGATTATTGAGTCCCTTAACTAAGGGAAGTGATGATTGAAATTTTACCATGAACTCTTCGGGTTTTGCATCGTCATCAAAAGTCATTGCAATCATGATAGAGAAAGAGAAAGAGAAGAAAAATTCGGATGATATGTGTATAACATTCTCAAACGTTGTTTTTTCGTAAGTACTTCACCCGAAAAATCAAATAGATGGTGATACCCAGAAAAAGCCAAAAGCCCGGTCCAAAAGCAAGATTTTCTGAAGGAGAAAAGGCCCAAATCATGACAAATTGAATGAGAACTGCAATCAGAATGAGAATCGCGACCTTCAAATGTTTTTTCATTCGCAATTTATTTTGATTTTTGGGAAAAAACAACAAAACCATGATTCCATTTCCCATCGAAATCACCCACAAAGCGATGGCTAAAATCGAGTAATATGAAATGGGATCAAAGAACGAATGAAATCCTTGAGAATCAAAATAGCCGAAAAGATAATAGCGAAGATCTTCAAAGTAGATAAAAGATAAATCAATGAATAAGGAGGCAAAATACAGCGGAACAAGCATTAAGATACCTATGATTAACATATCCCACGATCTATCGGAAGCAAACGCTTTTTCCAAATTACCCACCATTTTCTAATCTTCCTCCAATAATAAATATTGTTTTAACCCTAAATATATAAAAATCGATACGATAAATGAAGCATATGCACCATAACTCAAAATGGATAACAATTCATTGAAGAAATAAACCGGAAACAGAAAATAATGACCAAAAACCGTCGGAAAGAGCAATATCGAAAGATTTTGAACGAGCATGATTATAAAAGAAAATTTAAAATATTTAATTCCGGTTTTAGAAATGTATATGCTAAAAACCAATGTAAATAGAAATGCGATTAACGGAAGCACCCAAAATAAAGCAAACATTAGGCCTGCATTGTTATAATCCGGCCAAACGACAACTGACCAATAGGAATCGATGATTCCAATACTATAGAAGCGGGCTCCGTTGACGTGATAAAAATCTAATGGGAGCCATAAGCCAATATCGATAGAAAAGCCCGTAGATTGATCGAGAAGAATCGCAAGTGGAACTCTGGGAAGAAATAACAGCAGGCCAAGGATTATTGACCCCATCAGTCCGTACTTATTCACGTACCTAAATGCGTTTTTTGTGTATATTTGTGTTTTGTTTACCGTGATCCTCTAATAGAACGATTGAAAAATGAAAAGAAGTAAAAATAAAAAAGATTATAATGGTTAATTTATTCCTTCTGTCGGATTTATTAATTTTTAAGCAATTGATATGGTTTATCTCTTTTCGGGAGCTTTCAAAATGAAAGATAATGCAAGACTGATTGTGGAGAACACACCAACGATCAAAAACAATTGCATGTAACCACCAAATAATTTGACAAAGGTTTGAGTCATCGTTGCACCTAAAAATCCGGCAATTCCGTAAGCGGTAAAGACTGCTCCATAATTGGAACTGAAATTCTTTGCACCGAACAGATCTTTGGTCGCTGTCGGGAATAATGATAAGTTTCCACCAAAGCACGAGATAATCAAGCAAGTCACGATGAAATAGAGAGGATAATTTACATTCGTGAAGTAGTAGACGTACATCAAAACAGATTGCATGATCAACATGTAGGTCAAAGCCTTTCGATATGTAATCGCATCTGCCACTTTTCCCCACACAATTCGACCTAATCCATTAAACAATGCACTGATTCCACCCAATAAAGCTACATCAACAATCGAGATTGCGGGATAAAGGAGCGCATTAGTAGTTGCATCCCTCGCTGCGGCGAATGCAGAGTATGCGCCGATTACGAGCAACCCCGCTAATGAAGAAAGCGTATACATACCCCAAAGCACATAGAAACTCTTGGTTTTTATTGTCTCATTTCTTGTGAGATCGACTCCAGAGGTGACCCCCGCTTTGGGTGCGGGCGGTTCCCATCCTTGTGGCTTCCATCCAACGGGAGGCACTTTCATGACTAACGAGCCCAAAATCACCAAACCCATTAAAAGTATGCCTAAAATTATGAATAAAACAGGCACCGACAACCCTAACCCTAATGCGGGATTTGGATCAACGATGAATTGAATTACATAATTGAAAATAAAAGCACCCGCACCGAATCCGGCAACAGCAATACCTGTAATTAATCCGACTTTATCGGGGAACCATTTTTGAGCGGTGGCAATTGGTACTACATATGCAAGACCAATACCCGTTCCAAAAATAATACCATAAGTTATCATCATTCCGGCTAATGTTGTCATAAACGCGGATAGAATAATCCCAAGACCGAAAATAATTCCTCCAATCATTGCAGTCTTTTGTGGACCAATTTTGGTTTGAATCGTTCCGGAAAAGATCATCATAACGGCAAATGCAAGCAAACCGACACCGAAAATATAGACCGTGTCGGATCGCAATAGTTCTTGTTCTGCGGGCAAAAACGAATTAAGATATGGAGTTACATATTTCGTTAAAGTGGCCCATGAATAAATTGTCCCGAGTGCGAGTTGGATAATAACCGCGCCTACCACGACCAGCCCTCGGTTCATTATTTTTACTGAACCTTGTTGTTCACTCATTTTATAAATCACCAAAAAGGGATTTCAATTTGTCTAATCTTTCTTAATTAAAAAACTCATCAGTTTGTTGATTCTCTTTCAAAGGATGATTGATTCATTCGATTTATGAAGGATCAGCATGGAAATCTTTTTTTGAGGAAAAATCCTCATAAGATTAATGAAAAAATTTTTGTTTATTCTCCCGCATCCCGATGATGGAGAAGTCTTAACGCCGAACATGATTCAACATGCATTAACAAAGGGGTATGCGGTGATCGAACATTTATCGTGTTGCGACGAATATGGCACTACCAATTACGAATGGAAAGGAAAAAAGATTCAAGCCATCCGCAGAATCGAAATGGAGAATTCTGCAAAGGTTTATGTTCAAGAATTGAATAAAAAAAAGGAATTCGAAGGAATTCCATCCCATATTGTGCCTATTCAAGTTATATGGGGCCCTTTTATCGATGGACACGTGCCTTATAACAAGGAATCCGTTGAATATTATCGAAATCTTATCGTTTCAATCCGACCAGATGCCGTATTTATTCCGGATCCTTTTTTCCCGATCGGCACCCATCAAGATCATATAAATACGGGAAAATCCGCCTTCATGGCTTTAAAAAGTCTTAAAAAAGAAGAAAAACCGAAAATAATGCTAATGTATCAATCATTCAAGCCGAACCGGAGTATTAAATGGGCCGATCCAACCATCACTCATAAAGCGCGAATGGCACATAGAAGCCAATGGCCAGAGATTGAGATGCTTTTACTCGCAAAAGTAGAAAAGATGTTTATGAGATCAAATAAATATCGTTTCAAAAATGTGGAGCCTTATCGTGTATTTTCGTTTGAGTCGCATGACCATCATTTTGAGAAGTTTTGGCAAAAATTGCTTTGGGTTTTGATAACGAAAATCTTTAAACCCGGAAATCCCGGAACCTCGAGATTTCTCCCATCGCCGGATGATTTAAGAACAATGGGTCGATTATAGGAATTATTAGAGTTTAATATTTATTTAAAACGCGTTTTTTCTGCATCGATCAATCGAGAAGTTCAGCGAAATAATAATCAATATTTAAATACCCGCGAGCATATTATCATTCAAAGGGGGGGTTGGATGGAAATGGAATCTGATGAGCAAATCTTGAAGCGATTTGAACAATTGAATGAAGAATACGAAAAAAATAACTTTGGTTCGATGGCCACTTCCATGAAAGTGGCTGTCCGAAGAGTTCCGGAAAACGATTTAAATTATCGATCACCATATGCAAGAGATGCGGACAGAATCCTCCATTCGTTATCTTTCTCCCGCTATTTTGATAAAACCCAAGTGTTTTTTTGGATTAACTCCGATATCCACAGCCACCGAATGCTTCATGTTCAATTGGTCAATAAAATCGCGCGGCATATCGGGAAATATTTGAAATTAAATACGGATCTGATTGAAGCAATCGCACTTGGACACGATATCGGGCATGCGCCATTTGGCCATGATGGAGAAACTGCTATTGATGAATTATGTCGAGAAAAGGGAATCGGGAGATTCTATCATAATTATGAATCGGTTCATTTTCTGCAAGAAATAGAGATGCAGAATTTAACATTACAAACATTGGATGGGATATTGTCTCATAATGGCGAGATTCACAAGCGATCATTGGATAAAAAACCCGCGCTTAGTTTTGAGATCCATGATCTTGAGATGAGACAATTCGTGAAGGGTGAAATTAAAGATACAACACCGGGTACCTATGAGGGAATCTTGGTGCGATATGCGGATGTGATTTCGTACATTTCAAGGGATGTTTTGGATGCGGAAAACCTTAAAATTTTAAATTTTTCCGATATTCCCGATTATGTTAAAAAAACGTTAGGAACGTCGAATCGTGAGATTATCAATTCGCTCATCAATGATTTGCTCATCAATACATATCGAAACAATAAATTCGGATATTCTGAGCCTGTGAAAAAAGCGATCGATCAATTATACGAGTTTAATATGACAAAATTATACGCTTCCGAGGAGAAATTAAGCAAATTGCCGCTTATTAAGAAAGCGATGCGATTGTTATGGGAAAAATATCAAAAAGATTATCAAAACAAGAATTATGACAGCGAAATTTTTAAAGATCACATTTATCTCAATTTAAACATGATTAAATACAAAAATCCCAAGATGACAATTGATGACTATCCATACGCGAAATCTCCGCCGCTTATCGTGGTTCGGGATTTTATTGCAGGGATGACGGACCAATATTTTTGGCATTTGGTTCAAAAGATCGATCCATCGATAAAATTAGAGATGAAAACCATTTTGTAAACATAAAATAAAATCAAAAAAAAGCATAAGGGAAAAGGGCAGTCCCAAAGAAAATCCACGTGCCAATCTGAATGTGGAATATTCTGTCCATGCAGTCTTTTTTCGGGCTTTTTTTTGTATGTTTAATTGCAAAAGAGAATTTAAAATGGCAAAATGAATAAAAAAGCGATTAAATAATTTGAATTTCGGATTTTTTGAAAATTTAACTTTAATTGTGATTCTTTATCGGCGCATTTTTAACTCGGTACTTTTCAAACAAGAACGCTAGTAATTTTAATTTTAATTCTTCGGGTTTTCGGTTCGATTTGGGTTTAACGTAGTGTACTGCGATGATAGTAAAGATTTTGAAAAACCATTCAATGGTTATCCATGTTTTTCCCGGATTAATCCAAGCCCAATAGGCCGAATAAAGCGCTAAAAAGACCAACGGAAATACAATAAGAAATTCCCAATAACTTAATGAGTCGCGAAGCAAGAAAAAGATGATGAAATGGGTTCCATAAACAGTGAGCGAGTGTTGCCCCAACATGCTCAAGCCTTTCTTAGATTCCTTATCTTTCATTTTTGTATTTTCATTTTGGCCCATCTCTTTTAATATCTGTGTTCGATATAACAGCGCCAAAATGATTAATTGAATTCCCAAGGAAAGCGAGCACCATTCAATCGTCCCTTTAAAAAACAGCATCGGAACGGGCATATTGTATAACGGCTCCGGAAACCTCGTAATCCAAACCGGAAATATATTTACATCAGAAGAATGGAGTATGAGCCAAAGCACTATGCTCGCAACAGAAAGGATGAACCCTGTTATTAACATATTCTTAGCGTCATTCATTTGGACTCGAGGACTTGATTCATTTTTCTTGATTAAATTGTTTAAATATGATCCAAAGGCCATTCCGAATAAGAAAAAGCCCCAAAAAGGAAACGGCGTATTTTGTTCGGGCACACTGTAGAAAATGGTGAAAATATGAATAGATTGGCCGAATAAATATCTTTTAAAAGGGTCGGCTACAGAAAAGAATATTGCTGTCAAGAGCAATTTTATCCAGTTTTTGGTTCGGATTAATGGATATAACACGAATCTGGCTACTGCAATAGTTTGTAATACGAACCATGCCCACCAAATCGGACCATTCATCGCCGTTGCAGTCCCGATTCCATTGAATAAAATTGCAACAACAAGAATAAGAGTGCTTCGGGTAAAAAGAGTAGTTCGCGCTTCCCGTACGGTATAGGTTTTATCTTTTTGAAGTTTGGCTTGTTCCGAATAATACGAAAATATGAAGGCAACCCCCGATAGCATAATAAAAGCAGAGGCGCCGATAAAATCTCCGAACATGATGATATAGCCGAATAACCACTTATCTTCGGGTCTTAGCCAGTATAAAGACGTATGGGCGATGATCATGAAAACAATCGAAATTCCCCGACATCGGTCGACGAAATCAAGGCGCATAATATTACTATGATTTAAAAATATAAAAACGTTCAAGAGATCGCCAAAAGAGTCGAAATGGTGTATATAAAATAAATAGAAAGAAAAAATAATGGAAAAACGCTTATTTCCATTCATTTCCGCATTTAATACAATGGTACTTCACACCGTAGATCGGTTTCGGAATGAAAGAAATGATGTTGTCCTTGTCTTCCAATTCCCGAATTTGAGTGCTTGAACAAGCGGGGCATTGCAATCTGCCAATACCTTTGTTATCCGTTGTTTCGGGCTTTTCGAGTAGGTTTCCTAATTCTTGAGACATTTTGCCGATGTATTCCATTTTTTCGGCGATTTGCGAGATCTGATTCTGAACTTGAATGATTTGTTGTTCGAGTTCACGTTGCTTGGCGCGAACTTTCTCTACGTCCTTTTCTTCCATACTTCGTACTTGTGAATGTGCACCTAAATATATTTCTTCGAAGGCTGCGTAAATGAATAGGAAAAATATAGCAGATTAAATAAAAAATATTGTTATTCGATTCTTTCTAATAATACGGTTTTACCACCATAGATGTTTTGTCCTATTTGAGCGATGTGTTTGTAATTGGTTCCGGGCACCGTTATTTTCACAAGACTTCCAAAACTTATTACACCAACTCTCTGACCCATGCTTAACACGTCTCCGGGCATTACGTAAGATTTTGCTCTGCGCGCAACTTTTCCGCAAATCAATTGGATCTCAAAAGGTCTTTCCTTTTCATCAACCATCTTGATAACGACCCTGGCATTTTTCTTAATCGCCCTTGATTCCGCTCCGATTTTTTTCTTAAGGAAATAAACGGGATAATGATTCCCGGACCATCTTGTGACTTCAATAACCTTTCCGCTGAGATGAGATCTCTGTACGTGAACATTCGTTACATGCAATTCGACATACACGGCTAAGTTGCCACCTTCTTCTTGAATTGCGCATACGGAACCGTCAGCTGGAGCCACTACCACCTTATCCGCTTTATCCTTGTAGGTCGGATCGATGGTTCGATTCGGATCTCTGAAAAAATAAATCATGAAAAGCGTTATTGCTGCTAATGGGATCGTGCGTAAAAAGAGGATCAAGTACCACCATTCCGGAATCGTGGGCGCTGTGAAATGGCTTAAAAGCGTGAGGGCGATTCCGACAAAAACCCACAAAAACCCTTCTTTCGCAAAATACATTGATGAGATAAAAATCGGTAAAGATTTAAACTCTTTTCTTGAAAAAAATCAAAAAATTCTTTTAAAAAGCTTACCTTTATTCAATCGAGAACATTGGAAAATCAATTAGCCCATACTTCAAATCAGTCGAAGAAATCGAACCAATCGGTCGCTCGGCTATTTATTCTTATCTATGCTACGATGGTATTATCAGGCTTAACGGAAACCGCAAAAGCAATTACATTACCCGCAATAAAAGCAAATTTCGGAATCTCTTATCTTGAAACCGGTAATCTTGTCTCCATCACCACTTTTGCATATGTGGGTGTATGCTTTTTTGCTACAATATATATGAAGAAGATCGGAATAAAATATGCCTTGCTTACTGGCTATCTTATATTAATAACGGGCTTTTTGATGAATCTTTTTGCACTGAATTATGGGATTGTAACCGTCGCAATTGTTATTTTAACTTCATCGTTCGGCATGTTTGAAGTCGGAAATAATGCTTTGGCGATGAAATTATTTGTTAAAAGAACCGCTTTATTGTTTTCTTTCATGCATTTTTTCTATGGTATCGGAGCAATCGTCGGACCGTATGTTGCCGTTTGGATATTATCGATTCCGTTTGTAGCATCTAATGGAATATCGGCATGGAGGTATATATATATTTTCTTAAGTGTATTGCCTGTCATTCTGATCGGAATTTTATTATCGGCACAATTCAACGGACAAGCGAAGGCAAAATCAAACTCAAATAATAGCGGAACTGAATCCTATCAAAGGGCCACGAAGAACTACAATAATAACGAAATCGGGAATGAAACAACCGAAGATGCAATTAAGGGAAATGAAATTATTCTTTGCGAAAAAAACGGACTTAAAATCAATGAAGAAAAGCATGATAATGCTGAACCGATTAATGAACACGGCGAAATTAATGAGAATAGCGATAATGATGGATGTACTGACTATAATTCGCTTTCGAAAACGCTTACCGTTCCGCAGATCTTCAAAATGCCCGAGATGTGGTTCTTTAGCTTAGTTCTCGGCTTGCTCGTGTCGGTGGAGTTATCTCCGGTGAATTGGGGCCCTCTTTATTTCCAAGATATCTATGGATTGTCTCCAGAAACCGATGGCGCGCGCTTTGTATCCTTGTTTTACCTCTTTTTTACAAGTTCCAGGTTGTTCTTCGGGTTTGCAACCGAAAAGATAGGGTATTATCGGTCCCTCGTCATTTGCATCGTTCTATCAATCATAATACTTATTGTTGGATTCAATTTAGGACAGACCGGAATCATTATTATTCCGATTTCCGGGCTCTTCATTTCGCAATTTTGGATTTTAATCGTTTCAATTGCAAACAAAAGATTCAAAGAAGAGGCGGGAATGATTTCTGCGATCATCATTACGGTTGTTGGCTTGATCATAGGATTTTCTCAAATATTGGTAGGATATGTCAACGAAATCTCTAATGGCTATTGGGGATTTCGGTTATCGATCATTTTTGCCATAATTGGGCTGGGTTTGGTCATTATCGGAAAAAAAATTTTGCTTGGTTCAGCCAAAGATTTCAAACAATGATTTTTTCAATTACTGAGCGTGTTGGAATGATTTTGAATCCGCCTTGGTTATTTTATCCTCTTTGAAATAATATCGATACCTTCGCGAAGTTTAACGCGGGTGGCGAACAAGACCATATCCCTCGTGATGGGCAAGCCGGATTTGTTCTCATAATCTAATTCGTAAATGAAAATCCCCACCTTTAAGCCTTGAGGTGTATCTTTAGCCCGGATGCGTGCTTTCGCAAGTCCGTTCGTTTCGTTGATCTTTATGATCAGGTGGTAAGCGTGTCCTTTCTCTGGAGTTGAAGCCATCGGCTCGTATTGAATTTCTCCGGTGAAGTCCATATCATATTTAAAATTTGTGATCGGTTCCAAAACAACGCTATCTTTCACGTGGTACGTATATTTGCCCTTTTCCACCAATTGCAACGTGGTATCTTTCACGGGGCTTAAAGATTGCCAAAATTGCGCATTCTCGAGATTATCACGAAATTTTGAAAAGGATACCTTTGGAATGGTTTCAATTACCGATAGCAAAGCATTTTCTATTGACATTATTTATCATAAGCAAATATACAATAAAAACAAATATGAAGCACAATCAAAGAGGTTAAATTAATGAAAAGCAAAGTATATAGTACTACAAAAGTATGGTGTAATTCGTGCAAGTATTCAAAGTCAAAGATGCTTATGAGTTAGAAGAACTAAAAGGGAGAATCGTAAAAGACGTTCTAACCAGCGAGTCCGTGAGTATTATTTCCGATGACAATACCAAAATGCTTTATTTATTCAAAGGGACCAAAGCATCTTTTCCTCTCATGATGATAGGTGCTACTTTTTGTAAGGAATATCGAAAGCAGATGAAAGGGTTCTACAAAATCTTTGACTTTGCGCAATTATCCGAAGCGGAGCGGACTGCTGTGCTTGAGGCCAAAATCGGCGATGGGAGACTCAAAGCCATTCAAAATCCTAAATCTTCAATTCAGTTTGCAAGGATCACCGAATCCGGAGGAAAACAAGAATATATAACCGAATCGTGGTCAAAATTCATAAATGATACCGACGATGAAACGGTGTTTACGAAATCCAAGATTGCAGATGTCTTCAAAAAAATTTATGCGAGTAAAGCGCCTCCCGGATTTGTTCGAGAGGCGATCATAATCGATTGCGTATATTACATTCCCACAACGGAGATCGAACAAACCTTGGAGGGCCGGAAGGTGCAAAATAAATTTAAAAAAGCGGGATTTGTTCCCGACGGGATTTTCTTTGAGGAAGCGGATGCTACGCGCATCGAATTCGCCAACGGTAAAATTGAATATATTGAATTATTGCGACGTGAGAATAATATATCAAAGTTGGGCAGAGTCTTGGCTCCCGTGTTTTTCGATGACCTTGTTATTCATAAGCGCGCTTCTGATGATTTGAAAAAGGCACTTCAACGTAGCACAAACGCGGCCTAATTTTATCTTTTTATGTGTGGCACTCTTTTAGGATTTACCCTCAGCCATAAACTATAAATATTTTGCAATATAAGCATCATGCATGAAAGAAATCAAACCTTTTGAATATGCAGAACGATTCTGCAAAAAAGATTGCGTGGTGGTTTGCGGAAGCGAAAAATTGAAATGGAATCCCATTACCATCGGCTGGAAAACCCTAGGTGTCCTTTGGAGTAAAAATGTGGTAACGATAGCGGTACACCCCTCCAGATTTTCTTATAAAATGTTGAATGAAGGAAACGGTTGGTTTTCGGTGAATTTCTTTGATTCAAAATATTCTGAAATCTTGGATATTTGCGGATCGAAGACCGGAAAGAACACAGATAAATTTCAAGCCTGTAATACCCAACCGCAATTCATCGGAACCGATAACATTCCTTCATTTAAAGAAGCAGATTTGATTTATATCTGTAAAATCATTCATACCGCAGAATCTGGAAATATAACAAAGCATAGGTTGTACATCGGAGAAATTCATAATGTTCTTGGCTCAGAAAGCCTTAAATAATAATCGAAAATCCAAAAAATTTAAAATTCCAAGGTCGAATATATAATCATATAATATAAATTTTGTTGACAAACCTTTTTTGTAATATTAAAAGCCCGGCTTCGCTTTGAAAATAAAATTATCAAAAAGAATCACCTCATGAACAAAATATTAGAAGTTAGCGAAAAATGAAATTTAAAATGGTCTAATGCTTTTTTTCTTTCAGAATGCATGAAATCAAGAATGAAGCCGAATTTTTCACTGTGATTAATACCATTAAACAGCAAATTCGACCGACATCATTTGAACTTGCTAAAATTACAACCGAAATTAATAGACTCATTGAAATTTTAACGCCTCCGGATCCTAACCATAAATATTTCCCGAAAGAGTTAGGACCTCACGGGTCTACCGGAATCAAGCAAACCCAATTAAAAAATGACTCGGATATAGATTTCTTCATTGGATTCGAAATTGATTCAAAATACATTCCGCAAACTTTTAATTGGGATCAAAAGCTGGTAATCCCGCTCGAAGACCAAAAACAATTTTTCAACCGCATTTCCAAAGAAGTAATAATCCCCCGACTAAAAGAACATAATTATTCCAACATTTCGCTTTCTTATGCCGAACATCCGTATGTTTCCGCCACGAGGGATGGCATTCAGATCGATATTGTAGGATATTATTGCATCCCGGAATATTATTTATTCGAATTTGGCCCCGTGTCAGCCGTAGACCGAACCCCATATCATTCAAAATATGTGGTCAACAACCTTACCGAAGATCTACGCGATGATATTCGTGTTATGAAATACTTCATGAAACGATGCCAAGCCTATGGAGAAAAAAGTATCATCGGCAGATCGGGATTTATCGGCTATGCTCTCGAGTTATTAATGATACATTTCGGCTCTCTGAAAAAATTCTGTATGTATTTTGACGAACTGGAACATAATATCATTGATCCGCATAAAAGACCCAAAGAATTTTTCAAAAAACATCCGAGATATGTAAACGATTTCTTGTTCATCATGGATCCCACGGATCAATATCGAAATGTAGGTTCATCAATCGATCCGGTGTCCTTTCTATACATCAAACAGAAACTCCATGCGCTTCTTGATAATCCGGATTTGAAATACTTTGAACCCTCGATTCCCGATGATTTCGATGTTTCCGGGGAGCCCCTCGAAACGCTGAAAAAATATTTCATTCTCGAAGTGAGAGATCCCGAACATTCTCATTTTACAAAGATTCGGGATAAGATTGCATCGATTGGTTCAAAATTGGAGAAATTATCTCACAACAAGGACTTGCTCGTTGAATTTGAAGGGATTAGGTACGAAACATTCTGCAACGAGGAGGAAGATCGCTTTTCTTTGATGGTGTATGTAGAAAATCCTTTACTAACTCCCACCACCAATTTTAAGGGCCCGAAGATCTCCGGGAAGCAGGAAGCCATTCAAAATATTGAACGATTTAAAGCAAAGCATGGCGATAAAGTAAAACAAATGGGTAATTTTCTTTATGCGGAGGTTCCCAGAAAAATTAAAGATTTTAGCACATACTTTGATGAAATCATTAAACAATATTTAGATTCGGATTATCAAATCCTCGAGAAAGGATGCTTAGCAGACATAATTTCGAAGGATGGCCAAATCTCAAAAAATTTCAAAATGCTCTATTTTGCACTTTCCAGAATTATTTTGAATATCAAATATGCTTAACTTTTCAATCAAACGATGATATTTTTTAATTAACCATTAAATGGGAGTCTAAATCCGATTGAAACGTATTTGAAACAAAGGAATCATAAGATCCCGTATCTATACCTATATAGAGATACGGGTTCTTCGTTAAACTTGGCTTTCAGTTCCGATCAATGGAATCTTGAGCTCACTACCAATCATTTTTTTAATTTTATTATAGATAAAATACCTTTTTAATCGTTTTTCAATAGATTGTTAAAATTAGCCATATTGAATTAAAGATCTACTAAAAAACTGGTGAAAGATCATAGATTCAATTTTAAGAACCGCTCAGCGATAGGATCTATTATTTCATTATTCGATCGCCGATTTCAATCAATGAACAAAAGATCACTAGAATTTGGACTTTATAATTAGCTTAACAGATGTTAAATCGAAGAATACGAAGGATCCCGTATCTATACTCATTACGAAATACGGGATCTTTCATATCCAAAGAGATGCCATTTTGAAATGCACACCAAGCGTAGCAAATCCAAAGCAAACAGAATCTTAAAGCGAAAAGATAATAAATGATTCTTAGAAGAATCAAAAAAAATGGGGGATATGAAAAAATCGCACAATTCATTGCACGTAAAGCCAATTAAATACCAAAGTCAGTCGTTCTAAGATTCTTCTTCTTTATCCGGATCGATACCTTTGGCGCGCAAGGCTTCTTTCATTTTCTTTAATTCTTCCATTCTCTTCTTCTTTTCTTCTTCCGCTTTCTTCTTTTCATCTTCAGAAAGCTTCGCTAAGGTGGTCCCTTTTTCAATTGATTCCTTTAATTCTTTATCCATACTCATAAAAATAACCTCACGACATATTCAGCCAACTGATCTTAAATACATTTGGATCTCTTAATGGAAATGTTACAACTTAAGCGTATATAACACATTTTGCATTTGGAGCTCAATGCAAACCCGAAATCGAAGAAAAGGAAAATAAAAAAGAGATGCGTTTACCACGGAATTTTTTTATGACCGGTTAAATAACTGATCGTATTTGCTATAACGGTTAAACTGGGTGTAAAGATCAACAGAAAGATGAAGGTTTGAAGATGGAAATGGCCCCAAACATATGGCAAGGTCAAGAGTAAACAGCCGAACAAGAAATCGATCTGGTCGACGATCCAAAATGGCTCGCCACGGTCTATTCCTTTCCGTCTTTTTGCCCAGCTTCCAACCAAATCACCAACACCGGCTCCAAACGAACATAGTATGATTCTGGGCATCAACGCAATGAATGCCGCCATATCTGGTTCAGCAGTTTGAGAGCCTAGCATGTAAATCCTCATGTCTTGGATTAAGCTTTCGGGCTGAGGATACATGGTGTAAATTATGCCTTGTTCGTAGAAAGAATAAATCATGGTTACAATGGTTTCCCAATTTTTGAAGAGGATATAATGGATAAGCATGGCAATCGGGATTCCGAAAGCGACCGAGCCGAGGATAAAACCCCTCCATGTTTTTCCCGGCCCAAATAAACGATGGCCGTCTTTACAAACATGTCCGAAATCCATGGGTGTACCTTTTCCACCCCATATCAACATTCCCGCATTAGCCAAATATCCCGGTGCAATAAAGAGCATTGCGTATATAAGGATGCAAACCCAATCATTGAAGTTGTAAGCGATTTGGAAATAAAGAATATGTGCAATTACACCCAATAAAGAAGCGATTGCCATTGCATATGCGATTTTTGCATACTTTTTTTCTTGATCTGTCAAAGGCCGCGGTTTTCCGATTAATTTGAATGCTTTTTTTTCTTGGCCGATTTGATTTGACTTTGCATTTCCTTGGCCGATTTGATTTGACTTTGCATTTCCTTGGCCGATTTGATTCGACTTTGCATTTCCTTGGCCGATTTGATTCGACTTTGCATTTTCTTTTTCCGATCTTGAATTTGTATTAAATGTATTTTTTCCTTGATTCGACAATTTAATTCCTCCGATTTGTTATTTGAGTCCTTTCTTTTCCATTAATTTGTCAAGCTCTTTTTCTGTTTTTATTTCACCCGTGACTTCTCCCAGTTTTTGGCTGTATAGAAATTTGGAATACTTTTTACACAGCTCCCATTGCGCCTCTTTGGTACCGTGGTATTTGAATAGCGCGATTCCAAGGCCATAATCGTATGCGGTGATAGATTTGAGCATCTCTTCGGCATTGCATTCCACCGTGTTGGTAACGCAAAGTATGCCGACATCCTTTTTGATTGCTGAATATTCATCAAATCTGCGTTTCATATTGCCTTTGGAATACCAATGCATCAAATTACCGAGCATTCCCCATTTCCAACCATCATCTTTTGTCCCCGTTAGGTATGGATATGTCATCGGAATAACGGAATCCATAGTTGCTCCCAATTTTTTGTAGCTTTGTGCGACCAACCGTCTTGAATACACAGCGGGGCCTGGAAGGTTAAACCAACCGGTGACGCATTGCTCATCAATAGCTTTTACAGCATCATTAAAGCGTTTTCCGAATGCCACTACATTATCTTCTCGAAAATCCCACCATTCTTTGCATTTCATGATTTTATTTACTTTTTTCGGATATTGCTCTGCAAATGCCTCTCTGCATCGGGGACAGCCGCAAAGGTCGGTGAATCCATGATGATAGCGAATATAATCGGCGAGAATACCATCGATTTCATAATTCTTCACAAGTTCGGTTATTAATTCAATTAAATAATCGGTATGTTCTCCACGTGGGCACATGAAACTGGTTACGGGAACATACCCTTGCCCTCTTTCGGATCTGGCTTGCCCAACTTTTCCATCATATTCGTCGGTTAAAAATGGGATCTTTTTCTTCATTTCTTCAAGAGAAACACCCTCCGGAAGGTCCACCCGCATTTCTCCTTCTCGATGCGTGGCGGGATCTCCCGCTTTATGATTTTTTCCATCTTTGATATGAATAGAGACACGCTCGGGATGAAGCCATCCTTGATATGCATCGTTCATGTCTGTAAAACTAAGAAAATATTTCATCTTGTGTCGTTTGCACGCATCTTGAAACTCTTGAACCAAATCACGGCCTACAGGATTCCAACCCACCTTCGTTTTCGAAAGGCAAGCACCATCGGTATCTTTCACCACCAATGCAAAGCAGTTAAACCCGCAATCGGCCAACTTATTGATTATTTCTGTTGGATTCAATTTTTCTTTGGGATACTCATAGTCCAATTTTCTGAATCCAACAGTCCCTCGGACCGGCATTAGACATTGCGCAAATACCTTCTTCTCTCCGAATTTCAATCGGAATTTGGTCATCTGCTCTTCCCGCAATTTTAACGGCGCCATGAACCAAAAAATCAAGCGTTAAATAAAAACAATACGAGCAAAATACGAGGATTAGCTTAGAAACAAAATCCTATAAAAAATAAATACGAGACAAATGAAAAGACGAATAAAATAAGCAAAAGGAAATAAAACATAAACATAAAAAAATTTAAAAAAAAACATAGGCACAGCGGGGCATTCCCATAGAATATCCACACCGAAATCAGAACGTGGATAACTCGGTCCATGGAAACTTTTTTTGCGGTTTTTTATGTTTATTCGAGAAAAAGAATGATTAAAAGGTTAAAAAACAACATCCGAAATTATAACTTATTGATTTTTTAAGCAAAAAAGATAAATGGGCTTGTAGCTCTTGCCGAAAGAGTTCTAGGAATTCAACCATTTCCCAAATTTATAACTTATCGCATAAGCCTTTTGTTTATCTGGAACTGAAGAAAGTAAAAGCGTAGTTCCATCAAATTTGACTTCGGGATGTTCTTGGGAAAGGGTTCCGAGAAAGATACGATAATTCTCAAGATTGTTAATATGAAATTGTTTCACAAGCGCGTCGAAATGAAATTCCCCTCCCGTTTGCAACATCTTCATGAATATTTTCCGCTCATGACTGCGTTTTATTGAAATTTCTTCAAGATCAATGCGCGTCATCAAATAAATTACCCAGAAAATCAAACTGAATTGAATCAAATCCGCAGCGGGGTTCACCGAGTCCGAAGGAATAAGATAATTCAAAGGAAAGATATTTTGAACCGCTAAATTTTCAAAGGCAACCAAATAGCCCAACAAGGCAATCAAGGTACACATAAGCATTTTTCCCAACATGCATGGAATAATGACTCGCTTGTATGGATAACGTAAAATTCCCAAAGGCACGAGGAGCATATCATCCGGAATCGGAGTGGACCCCGCGAGAAAAATAAAAATGGGAATCGTTGCCGGCTTTTTTTCCAACTTGAGTTTTAAGCGATAGAATTTCTCACCGAGCTCCGATTTTTTCACATTTTTCGTGCTTCCAATCCACATACCCACTAAATAACTGGTAACCTCTCCAACGCCAGCCCCCAACCCCGAAACAATACCTAAAAGCCACCAATTCGGAAATTGAAGCGAAATATACCA
>CAZUTM010000014.1:32360-47744 GCA_964623665.1 uncultured archaeon | reverse complement strand
CGACAGTCTAAAATTAAAATCCCCCGCGCTTCGTCCATGACTTCTGAAATCCAAGGTCACGACAACGAACCCGATGGAAGCCAGCTCCTTTGCGATAATTTTATAGACTTCTTTATTCACGGCTACGCCGTGGCCCATAATGATACCCGTCTTGAGATTTTGCGTGGATTGTTTCGGTTCAAACACGTCAAAGCAGATATCTACGCCATCAGCGGTTGTCGTGAACTGATTTATCTTTTCATCAACATTAGGGTATATGGCGGAAAGCGAGAATATCGAACCCAAAAACAACAGAAGAAAGACCCCACAGAGAATTTCTTTTTGATAATTGCCCATACACTCCAATAGGTGTGATATACATTTAATTTATTCGCTCCAATCGAAAAGCCGAGCAAAAAATATTTCAAGAATCTTCGCTATTCCTAAAATAGAAAATGGTGTCCTCAAACCGCCGAAGAATCCTATATTCGGTTCTAAATTCTCTAATTACTTTGATAATTTTTACAATTGGATATTTTCGAGTCCATGAGATCTACGCACCGTATCGGGGCACCGATTACAATATTTATAATTCCATTTATTCCAGCGATTTCGGGGGATGGTATGCCCCAGGTTCTCTGTTCTATTATTCCCCGCTTTTTTATCTGCTTTTTCTTCCCTTTCGGGTGATGGGCATGGATGCATACTTTTTGTTGGGATATACGGTCTATTTTTTAGGGATCATTTTATGTATCTCACGGTTCCACCCGCTCTTATGGCTTCCGGTATGTTTGAACTTGGGGTTTCAATTTTGGGTGTATTTCAATTACGGCAATATGGATTTATATTTATTCGGAATCCTTGTTGGGCTTTTCCTGTATTTTTCCGATCGGTATGAAAAACCGTTAACAAAACGGGAAGCTATGTGGATCGGCTTCATTTTCGGCCTATGCACGTTTAAAGGCACGGTGATCTATCTCTTTCCGATCTATTTTTTACTTTCGGGACATAAAAAACAGTTTATTCTTACGGTAGGGATAGGGATTCTTCTTAATTTTGGGTTTTTGTTTTTCAATCCGAGCGTTCTCTTTTCGTTCTTACAGCATATTACGCTTTCAGATCATCCGGACACAAATATATATCTCTTGGGCCTTCATTATCCTTGGCTATGGGCTACCGTCGGTCTGTTGATCCAATTTTTCATGAACAGAAATTGGCGGCCTTTGAAGGATCCCGTTGGAACAGCGAGAACTTTTTTTTAGATTATTGAAGTATCCCGTATTGCTGTTTTTTAAATTCCCGGAAAAATCGGAAAGGAAACATTTTTTTGATCAAATTTTCTTCTAGGGAATAGCAGAAGAGGGGGAGAGCGAGAGCATCGTGTATTTCACAGATAACTATTTTCTAATGATGGCTTGCGCATTATTGGCGCCCATCATTCAATGTCTCATATTTATTTATCCGCAGATCAAAGAACGGCAATTTAATTTAAACCAAAGCATGATGGTGCTGTTTTCTATCCTGAATTGGATCATGCCGATCTATATTCTGCATTATTGTTATACCAACAACGATCGGCTTTTTATCGATTTGTATTTCAATCTAACGTTCTTTCCAACCGCAATCTTGGTTTCGATTACCGCGGTCTCAACTTTGATAGTACATGCGTTAGGGAAGCAGAGTTGGTTGACCCGTCGGAAAGAGGAATTGTTAAAAAAGATCTATGATAAAAAGGACACGGTTACCAAGGACATGCTCCGGAAACTTTTCCATATTCTTTATTTTATTGCCATATTTGTTGCGCTTCGACTAACGATTATTTCGGCAACAAAGCAAGGGTTTTTCAACGATCCGAATTATACCGTTGAAGCGAATATCCTCGGGATCACTTCGGATATTGTGATGCCGCCGTGGAATTGGTACGGCAGGGTGGGATTGTTCCAATTAGTGATGGCCTACGCTCTCCTCATTACCACGTATGTGATCTCGTGGATTGACATGGTTCGCAAGAGCGATTTCTTCTATATGCCGATCAAACACACGATGATGTCTTTAATGAGGCCGAAAGAGCTCTGCGTGACATGTTCTTCGGTGGAGATGACCATGGGGTTTGCCATCGCGGCCCTTTTCCTTCCGCCTTTACCGATGATGGCGATCTCTTATATAATCGTATTTTCCGATACGTTTGCATCACAATTCGGTATGCGGATAGGGAGAACCAAATTCCCGTGGAATAAGGCGAAAAGTCTCCAAGGAACCATCGCCGGGTTCATTGTATCGTTCGGAGCGGTTTTGTTTGTGGGCCCAATTTGGGGTATTGTTTGTGTCTTTATCTTCGTTCTTGTGGATTTATTTACCGAACAACCGATTCCGCTTTCGGATAATCTCTTATATGCCATCTTGGGGTTGTTGTTCTTCAATTTCATGGCTTTTTTGGGGATTCATTATTCGTATTCTCCGTGGATCCTCGGCCTATAGTAAACATGCAAAAAAAAGGCTGAAAAAAAGTTTCCATGGATGGAATTATCCACGTTCAGAATATGCTGTGGATATTCGTTGGGAATCCCCCTTTCCCTTGTTTTTTTTTAATGTTTGAAATTTTAATTTTTTTTTATCTGTTTAGAGGAAATTTTTAATTTTCAATGGTTAAGCGAAAATGATATTCTAAACGGGCCGCCACAGTCAATTGTTGAGATTTTAAAAGAGAGCTATGAAAAAATCCGAAATATGAGCGAAAAGATTCGATATTTTCAGATAAACTCAATTAAAGAAGCCCTTTTTCAAGATAACAAAAAGACTGTGGTGCATGAAAATCCTGATTTTTGCGTTTTCAATTATAAAAAAACCGGGCCTTGGTTTGATTGTGTTCTATTCGTGACATTCCTCATCAAGATCGCCGACCAAAAAGAAATCCTTGATAAGGGAAGCCTTGGGATCTACACTATATTTTGTAAAATCACAAACTCCGTGTTTCATCAATACTTCATCATCGATGAAAAAGTTTCCGGTGCATTCGGTGCTCGGTTCGGTGAGAATATACCACGCGGCATCAGCCACGATTTCCGGTTTTCGTGCATGCGCAACCGTGGATTCTCCACCCAAAAGGTTTCGCACCGCGGCGGTGTCAATCACGGTTCGTGGCCAGAGCGCGTTAACGGCAATTTTGTATGATGCGAATTCTGCAGCATGGCCCAAAACACACATACTCATCCCGTACTTTGAAATCGTATACGCTGTGTTATTTTTAAACCAGCGCTGGTCGATATTGAGAGGAGGCGATAATGTCAAAATATGCGGATTCTGCGCCTTCTTCAAATACGGAAGACATGCTTGCGTGCAGAGATATGTGCCTCTGACGTTTATACTCATCATTAAATCGAAGCGCTTCATAGGTGTATGTTCTGTGTCCGTCAAGCTGATAGCGCTTGCATTATTCACCAAAATGTCGATTCCTCCGAACGCTGCCACGGTATCTTGTACGGCCTTGAATACTTGGTCATCAAAGCGGATATCCGCAACACATGCGATAGCATCTCCGCCCGCTTCTTTGATCTCTTGAACGGCTGAATGCACCGTTCCGGGAAGCTTTGGATTCGGGTCGTCGGTCTTCCCGATGACTGCGATTTTGGCACCATCTCTTGCGGCTTTTATTGCAATCGCTTTTCCGATGCCACGCGAACTTCCTGTAATAAAGAGCACTTTTCCTTTCAACGATCTCATATTCACCATCAAGGAGTGCCGTGCGTGCAATATAAACTTTCTTGCTTTTATTTATAGGCTTTTTCCTAGAAATTAATTTGTTCTTACGGGTTCATACGGGTGGTAAACATCAAAGCCCGAAAAAACGTTTTCGTTGACCGATTTATCCACGTTCGGATTTCAGCGTGGATTTTCTACGGGAATGCCCGTTGCCTTACTGCTTTTTATTATGTATACATAAAAGTGCTTATGAAGTATTAATCATCCTTTCTGGGTTTCAAAAACGGTTGGATGATTTTGCCAATCGAGAGGTTATCTTTTACGTTCTGAATCATTCCTTCGCTCAGCGATTCGCCCATTTTATTCAATGCATCCACTAACTTCGACATCTGCTTTTCAAAGGTATTAGATAAATGAGCGATATTTGTATTCATTTCCGAAAGATTTTTGGTTAAGCCGCCGTTCATTTCGGTAATCGATTCTTTCAGTTCCGAAATATCTTTTCGCATTCCTTTCAATTCTTCTGCCATCGGAACAAAATCCGTTTTGGATAGCGCGTCGCCTAATTGTTTGCTGAAATTAGAAAGATCGGCGGTGGATTTTCCTAAACTGCTCATCGTGTCGACCAATATGGTAAGTTTTGAATTAAATTCTTCCATTTCTTTGCTCAATTCTTTAGTACCAAAAGGATCACCCATACTGCGGAAAAGCACTTAAAGCAAAAAAACTCTTCTTGTTTTAATGGACACTTTTCCTTTATTTGTGCATTTTCCCCGACTGAAAAAAATTCCGAAGCTCGATCTTGGGACATTCCCAACGCCGGTTCAGAAACTTGCCCGTATTTCAACCATTAACCCGGATATCGAAGTCTATATCAAGCGAGATGATTTATCAAATGATTTATACGGCGGAAATAAGGTGCGGAAATACGAATTCGTGCTCGCGGACGCGATCCAGAAAAAGAAAACCGAACTCCTTACCACGGGCGGTATCGGGTCCAACCATGCTTTGGCCAATACGATTTTCGCAAAGCAATTGGGGCTTACTTCTCATGTATTTCTCTTCGACCAACCGCTCAACGATCATGTTCGTCAGAATCTGCTTCTCGACTGTTATTATGACGCAAAGATGCATTATACCAAAGGCTACGGAAGAACCGCTATCGCTATGATGCGCAAATATATTCTTGATAGAAAATCCTATTTAATCATGCCCGGGGCGTCCACGCCCTTAGGCACGTTAGGATTCGTGAACGCGGCTATGGAATTACAAGATCAAATTGATTCGGGCAAATGCCCTCCAATTGATGAACTTTTTGTAGCGGTCGGGTCTACCGGAACATGCGCCGGGATCACCTTGGGTCTGGAACTCATAAACTCCCCGATTCATGTTACCGGAGTCACTGTTTCGATGCTTAAATTTTCGGATAAAAAAGCCGTTCTCAATCAAATCAAAAATACGTTAAAATTACTCCGAAAATATGATCCGGAAATAAAAGCGGATATGTCGAACATCGAAAAAAGACTGGATGTCGACGAAACCTTTTTCGGCGGTTTATACGGCAAATGCACCTACGAAGCGCAGTATTGCATCGAAGAACTCAAAAAGGAAGGAATCACCTTAGATGCTACATACACGGGAAAAACCTTCTCATGTTTGATGCATCGGCTCTTATGCGCCAAAAAGAACAAAGAATCTCCAGCAAACGAAAAAAAGCGCTATCTATTTTGGCATACGCTGAATTCCAAAGATCTCTCCGAATACGCGAAAAAAATCGAGTATCAACGCCTACCAAAAGCATTTCATAAGTTTTTCGATGGCACCGTGCCCGATGATATCACGCCGGTGTGGTGCGAAGAGGAGCATAAACACGAGTTTGGGGAATCCTAATTTTTAAATGGCATTTATCTTTTTAATACTCACCGTAAATGGTAGGTGTTAGCGCGTGGAAAAGCGATCACGCGCATAAACGCCGCATTTCTGTAGCGGTGAACATTCATGGGAAAACGAGTATTAGTCCAAAGAAAAGGGCGTGGCACGATCAATTGGCGCTCCTTGCGTCATTTGAAAGTCGGCGAGGTTACTCAACCCCCGGTCGATCCGAAAGCAATGGATCGCGTGCAAACGGCAAAAATCATTGATTTAATTCATGAACCCGGCCGAGGCGCCCCCCTTGCCAAATTATTGTTGGATTCAGGGAAAAAACACCTATGGCTCCCCCCAGAAGGAGTGTTTGTTGGTGATACAATTGAATTTGGGCCCAAAACCGAATTAAAAATCGGAAACACGATGGAAGCCCGAAATATCCCGGAAGGAGCATATGTATTCAACATCGAAAAACAGCCACGAGATGGCGGAAAATACTGCAGAACAAGCGGAGGATTTGCAATCCTCATTTCAAGATCCGAGAAAGAAGTCACATTCAGACTTCCCTCGGGCAAAATTGTAGCAGTGAGTCCATTTGCACGCGCGACCCTTGGTGTGGTGGCAGGAAGCGGAAGACCGCAAAAACCATTCGTAAAAGCGGGTGCAAAATATCATGCAATGATGAAGAAAACCTCCCTATGGCCTGTTGTCGGTGCATGTAAGAAAAACGCAGTATGTCACCCCTTCGGTGGTGGTCGTAAGAAAGGGCCCGGAAGACCGAGCACAACCTCTCGAAACGCACCCCCCGGAAGAAAGATCGGGCTTATTGCTGCCCGAAGAACGGGAAGAAAAAAGAAATAATCCACGGCTTTCTTCCCGACAGCCGCCTTTTTGCGGCAGATTTTTTTATCTACCTTAACATTAAAAAAACGCTCAAAAAAAATCAAAGTGACTACGGGGCATTCCCGAAGAATATTCACGTGCTAAACTGAACGTGGATAATGATGTAAAGGGAAACGTTTTTTGAAACGATCTTTTATGTTTAGATTTTTAAACATGCGTTTGCATCGCGGCTTGCTTGTCTCACTTAGCTATAAAAATTACCCATTATCAAACCGATTCGATTTGATCCAAAGGATGACATCAAAAAACCGGATTAAATAAGTAATTAGAACAAAAGATCCGGATTTAACTTTTAATGGATGCATCATTCGGAGAAGATGGGTAATATCCACATAATACGCGCATGACACTCGCCTTGAAATTGGCCAAACCCATATTCTGGATCGGAATATGTAGATATTCCCTACATATAGGTGTGTACAACATGAAGTTAATTACTTGTCATTTGCCGGAAGCATATTTGGACGGGATTGAAGAGTTAGTATCCGCCAAAGTCTTTCCAAATCGAAGTGAAGCAATCAGGGTCGCGGTTCGAGAATTGTTAAAGTCCGAACTCACTCACAAAATGGTTAAAGAACCAAAAACCGCACAACCCCCTAGAGCGAATTAAAACATCCCTTTTTCCCTTTTCTTTCTTCTTTTTAACTTTAAAATCTGATATAATGAGTGCCGATGCTTCATCGGGTTTTCCCTTTCAATCCTTAACGAATCCAAATCATTTAGTCTTTAATATTTATCACAAAATAATTTAGGCTCTTGTCGTCGTTGTTCCGGCTTGTAGATTGAAAAATCCGATACGTCAAAGATCCCGGATGTAACATATCGTATAAATACGGGATCTTTTTCCATCCGTCCGCGAACCCACAAAGTCTTGCTTGAAAAAATAAAATAATTTTAGAAACGGTTTCGATATTTCAATTCTTCAACGGCAGCTTTTGGATTTATGGCCGCGCAGTTCCGGCTTTTTAATCAATGAAGTTAACCACTTGAATACCTCAATTGGCGATAGTACACACATGATACGCGGGTATATGTTCTGATAAGTGCTCTATTGAAATAGGAACTATTTTCAATTAAATCAATGGTGAAATTTAATGAAATTAATTACTTGTCATTTGCCGGAAGCATACCTTGAAGGGCTGGACCAGCTTATTCAAGCCGAAAATTATCCAAACAGGAGCGAGGCCATTCGCGTCGCAGTCCGAGATTTACTCAAGTCTGAACTCGGCAATATTATGCCCCAAACTGACCGAAAGCAAATGTGATCGGTTCGAAACATATAAGAAATAAAAAAATCATACTCACTAAACTCCTCCGCTTTTTTTTCATAAGATTTATCATTTTCCTCCGCTTTTTTTTTATTTTTTTGTTCTTTCGATCGCGTTTTATTCTTTGGGCTGCCTCCGGTCGGATTCGCCATCTGTTTTCGGCCATCCCCTATCTCATTCTCTCCGTTTGAAAGCCTCCGGTCGGATTCGCCATCTGCTTTCGGCTATCCTCTATCTCATTCTCTCCGTTTGAAAGCCTCCGGTCAGATTCGCCATCTGCTTTCGGCTATCCTCTATCTCATTCTCTCCGTTTGAAAGCCTCCGGTCAGATTCGCCATCTGCTTTCGGCTATCCTCTATCTCATTCTCTCCGTTTGAATGCCTCCGGTCAGATTCGCCATCTGCTTTCGGCCTCAGAATTTTCCTTTGGCCTCTTTCGCTTTCTTTCCTCTGATCTGTCATTCTTGAGCGTGAGTATCCGGATCCTCGCTTTTAACGTGAATGATGGGGATGGAGAGTTTGTATTTCACGGAGATTACCCGAATCATGATGATAATTACAATCGTAATCACAAGAGTCAAATCGCTGTTGAGAGCAAGCGATTCAAGAATTACATATATAGTGCCGCCGATAAGACAGGCAGTCGCATAGATCTCTTTCCTCAGAATCAACGGAATCGAATTTAAAAACACATCCCGCAATATACCGCCAAACACAGCGGTCACCATACCCATACAGACCGCAATCACCACGTGTATCGAGAGAGAAAGAGCGATTCGAATCCCCACAATGGTGAATACTCCGATGCCGATAGAATCGAACAGAAAGAAGGTTTGCGACAAGCGGATTAGAATTCTATGCGCGAACGCGCACAGTATTACAGCAAACAGGACGAGTGCGATGTAATTTAAATCTCGAATCCAAGACACGGGCGTATTGCCCAACAAAATATCTCGAGTGGTGCCGCCGCCCAACGCGGTTAGAAATGCCGTAATAAAGACGCCGAATAAATCCAATCGCTTTTTTGCCGCATGCAAGGCACCGGAAAGGGCAAATGAAAAGGTCCCGAGGAGATCGAGAATATATAATAGATCGAATTCCATTGAGCCGACAAACCTACGGAGCGAAATAAAGATTGAGAAAGCAATAATTCGGAACATCCATGAAAAATTTGTTTACATCCTTAAAGCAAACACCCGTAATGGTATTTTCAATTTGATTATTCATGATTATTCATGGCCTCCACAAGCTTTAATTTTCCGGAGGCGAAATTCAATTATATGCTCGTTATTGAACCAATTGAGATCTTCATGATTATTCCAAAATCAATTTCTCTTGTGATTAACATAATTGTTCTTTCGATACTTGCAAGGAAACCAAAATTAATGTTGACATGGTCGATTTTGCTCGGGTTACTGAGTTGGACGATCTATGTCTTTTTGGATTTAGTAATTTTCTTAATCGCTGCAAGTTCTCCCGAGATGTTCACAATCGCAAACATTCTCTTCGATTTTATTTTTATATTTTCCCATGCATTCGCTTTCTTCATTTATATTGCATCGGAACTCATTAAAATTGATAGAGAAGAATTGGATAAACGCAAGATCATGATTTTTCTTGTCATTCTTGCGATATCGGTTGTTGTTCTGATTTTCGGAACCGAAATTGTTGTTTATGATGCGAATCGCAACATCATTCCTAAGGAACAGCTCCCGTATAGTGGTGTGTTCACACTCGAAGCGCGAAATGTTGCAATTGCAATTCCCTTTGTTTTTACGGTGTTGTTCTTCTATATCGCAGCAATACGGACGTTGTGGAACGTTTCTCATACTTTTGAAGATCAAATCATCAAAAAGAAAGTGCAATATCTGCTCATCGGGACATGCTTAATTGCGGGGGGTCTGATTTGGTATTTAATTGTCCCGACCCTTTTTCCCGGCAAAGGGATAATTCCGACGATTGGCGGACATATTCTTTGGCTGTTTGCGCCACTCTATATTTTGAGGAGTCAATCTCAAGTGCAAAAGTCACAATGAGATAATCCTTTTTTTAAAAAAAAAGCACGAACCTAGGAGAATCGGCCAATTCCACAGAATATTACGGCCCGCGTAGCCCGGTCAGTTCGCGGGACAGATTTTTTTCAATTTTTTCGATTCATCCTCAAAACTCTTTGAGCCCATTCAAAAATCCGCGTGCACATGGCTTCGGATTGTATTTTGCATCGAATAGCAGAGGCCAATCCGGATATCCATCTCGCATATTCAACCAAGATGCATCATCAGAAAATCCCCATAAGGTGATGGAGTTAAGATTCTTGAATTGCCCAAATCGCTTGACCAATTGGAAATATGCGTCTTCCTGCTTGATTGCGAGAGAATGAGTATAAGCATGATACCGCCCGTTGTGATTCACACGGATATCCAGTTCCGAAATCCGAATCGGAAGGCCAAACTCGTTCCATAATCCGATACACGTTTCCACATCGGTGAAGTTCAAATTAGACATCTGCATGTGGGCTTGTTCGCCAACACCGTGGATCGGGACACCTTGATTAATCAAAGTCCGCAATTCTGAAATCACGAACACCGCTTTTTCGGGATTTCTTAGCATCCCATAGTCGTTATAATAGAGCTTTGCATCGGGATCCGCTTCGTGGGCCCATTGGAATGCTTTTGCGATATATTCCTTGCCAAGCATACGATAAAAAATGCTGTCTCGATATTCTGTCCAATCGAACGCCTCGTTGACCACATCCCATGACTGAATTCTTCCCTTATAGCGGCCGACAACGGTTTGGATGTGGGTCTTCATAATAGTCTCGAATTCCGCTTTAGTTCCGTTGAATTTTTCAACCCGATCTGGAACAGACTCGTGCCAAATCAATGTATGACCATGCACCTTCATTCCATGCGTCTCCCCAAAATTAACGAGATAATCGAATTCTTCAAAATTATATTGCCCGGAAGTGTTCTCAAGATGGGCCCATTTCATTTGCCACTCTCCGGTTATTAAATTAAAGTTCGCAATAATTTTCTCTCGGTAAGCATCATCGTCACTTAAGCTTCGACTGTTCGTTGCGATCCCTATTGGAACAGATGCATTGAAATACAATCCATGAGGCAGTTCAATTGAATATTCGGCCGGCTTATAATACTCGAAATACACTATTGGCCCGAAAATCCCGCTTGCAATGAGAATAAAAATTAAAACAAATTGCACTGCTTTCTTAACCATAAGAACAAATTAAGATAAAGAAGAAAAAAAGCTTTAACATTATTGAACCGTGTCTTTGCAAATCTTCAAGATTCGACGTTTTATCATGGAATCCACGACCATTCTCGCCTTTTCTGAAGAGATTTGCAATTTATGCGCGATTTGTTGCACTGTTTGTCGACCGGTGGCCAAAGAATAGATTTGATATTCCAATTTCGACATCATCCCGATTGAAATAACAAATTCCGGGATATCCCCCAATTGGAGAGGATACAAATGATCCGCCTTTTCGCTCATCATAAATGGAAAATTGAAGCGATACGGCTTTCTTCTTAAGTTCTGCATAACAAGTAATCAAACGAGGGCCCGAATATGAAGGATCTCGATAGAAAGCACGGAGACTATATAGCCCAATATATTTTCTGAGATCCTTCAATGTATGTAAACATAAAAAGTCCGAAAAAAGGTTTCCCTTTACAGCCTATTCCACGTTCTCTCTAGCACGCGGATATTCGTTGGGAATTCCCATATCCCTTGGATTTTTTTTGAAGCGTTTTTTCAACGTTTTTTTAATGTAAACATAAAACGTTTCAAAAAATATTTCCGTTCACGGAAGTATCCATTCACGTATAGGCTATGGATATTCTGCGGGAAAAGCGCTGGGCCTCTTAAAGTTTTTTTGAAATATTTTATTTGTCGTATGTTTTGTATGTGTACGCAACTCAAGCAAATATTATACACCAAGTTTTTATTTTGTCGAATATTTAGGTGGTTTGATTATGTCAGAAATCATTGTGGGTATTTCGATTAAATTTCGTGAAAAAACAGCCATCAAACTTCAAGAATTCTTCACGAGATACGGCTGTAATATAAAAACTCGATTGGGTCTCCATGATGTTGATAAAAAGGCATGCTCACCGGGCGGCTTGATTATCTTGCAATTATTCGATGCAGACAAGATTTTGGATACATTCATGAAGGAATTGAACTCAATCGATGGAGTCACCGCTAAAAATATGAAATTCGATTGAAGATGCAAAACTTTTTAATTTTTTTTTTATTAATTCTTTCATGGTCGAAATCTCCGGACACCGGGGGTGCAGAACTCCGCATATAGAAAACACGGCTGCGGCCTTTCGCTATTGCATCGAACACAAAATCGATTGGGTCGAATTCGACGTTAAGAAAACAAAAGATAAACAACTCATTATCTTTCACGATTATCGAATCGACAAATTACTCGATGGAAGAGGCCCGGTCGAATCGTTAACACTCGAAGAACTCCGAAAACTCAGATACAAAGATGGCCAAACCGTGATCACCCTCGAAGAATTTTTTGAATTGATCGACCACAAAATAAAACCGATGTTAGAAATCAAATCCCGAGGAATCGCCGAACCCGTAATAAATCTTATAAAAAAATACGACTATGAGGAATCCGAAATCATCGTGCAATCCTTCATTGGAAAAGATATCTTGGATTGTTACAAATTGGACCCAAGACCGATCTACGGCAAATGCTTGTCAGTCCTCGGAAAATCGGCTATCGCAAAGGCGATAGGAGTGCAAAAAGCGATAGCAAAAATGATGTATAATCGCTTGGTGGGAAGCGTTCCGGTAACGTGGTTAAACATCGATGGCCCATTCGCTTACGATGAATTTATACAATTGGCGATACAGAATGATAAAAAAATCATTTTAGGCGCGAAGCAGACCGAAAAATATCTCCCGAAACTCTCGGAATGGAATATCCGAATTCTGAATTGCGATGATCCGGTTCGTATCAAACAAATCCTCGAATCGAAGAAATAATGCCACGAATCGGCAAATTTTTAATGGGGCATGGATTTTTTACTAGCAAGAACACAAGGTCCAAATGCTTCGTTGGGCAATGGAAAATGTGGTTTCTGATGGACTAGTGGCTAAGCCAGGTATAGCATCGGACTCTTAATCCGACGGTCCAGGGTTCGAATCCCTGCTAGTCCGCTTATTTTTCTTAAATTTTCTTTCCCGAAATTAACCTTTCTATTGATTATAGATATAGGGAAAATTTAGAACTAAATGCTCTTCAATTGATTTGGCGGTCGATCAGAAAATCATTGTAGAGAAAATTGATAACTGAATCATAATCTGAAATCCAGATTAGTCCATTAAGCGCTAAAAAGGAAATTAGAATTCCAATTAATAGTGTCGATAGGATAAAATTGGGAGAATTATTTTGAAACGTTTGGTAATGAAAGAAAATGAAGATCATTCCAATCCCTTGTAGAAACAATCCGATGTTGTAGGAAAGCTGATTGAAAATACTTAATATATTTCCAATTGCAATAAACAGAAATCCCGCAATAAATTCAAAGATCTCCGCTTTTAAGCGTGTACTTTTTCTCCAAATAACAATAACCAGAAGAATCATCATTGAAGTTATAAACAAGACAATAACGTCGATACTGTCCAAGTACATGTTAAAAAAAATGGTTCCAAAAAGAAATAGTTTTACATTACAAAATTCATTATCAATGATTTCTTCTTCTTTTCCCGGGATTATAATTCCAGCTTTTACCCCAAAACCACCAGCTTGATTGGAAATTGATTTGAGCGATAAGATTTAGAAGGATAACAATCGTAATCATTTTATTTAGCTCAATATCGCTTTTAATAATGAACGGGACAAGGAACATCACCAAAGTCCAGCATACGATAGTAATTATATTCGACCACATGATGTTGCGTTTCCAAGTTTTCAATCTTTGGGATTGATCAATTTTATCCATGAGGAGCAAGGCCGTTTTTCCAATATCAGTTAAACAATAGAGATTATTCTTTTGGGTGATTAATAATCGTAGAGATTTTAGGTGATAAGATAGAGAAGGGCTATCGAGATCTTGAAATTTGTTTTTAATTTCGGTGAACGATAATTCTTTTTGCTCCCCAAGCGCTTTTATGATGTTTCTGCGAATTTCATGGCTCAGTGACTTGAATATCTCGTTTTCTTCACCAAGACTTTCATTATCGCGTTTATTATTCGTTTTTTCATGTTTTTCATGGTTTTCGGTCATTTTCATTTCTCCGGTAAAGAAATTTTTACCTCCAAAATTTGCGTAAAATTTGTTTTACTCAAGTTTTGTTCACTAACCTATTAATAAAATCGTAATTCTTAAAGTTTATTGGATACCATCGTAAAAATGGTGCGTTATTATGATTTCCAACGAAAAAAATGGGTGTTTGGCTTTAGAAGTATTCAATTTAACGAAAGAGTTTGCCGATCCTTATGTAAAAGCGGTAGACCAGATCTCATTCCAGATCGGGAAAGGCGAAATTTTTTCGCTTTTAGGGCCAAATGGTGCAGGTAAAAGCACCACAATCAATGTCTTGGCTACTCAGATCGATGCGACCTCCGGAAGCGTTAAAATCTTCGGAAAAGATATTAAATCTGAGCAAGCTGCGGTCAGAAGGTTAATCGGGGTATGCCCCCAAGAGATTGTAATCTATGAAAATCTCACGGTCTTGGAAAATGTATTGTTTTTCGGAAGCATGAACAATACTCCATTAGAAGATTTGAAACTAACCGCCGAATATCTCATCGATCGAATCGGATTAAAAGAAAAGAAGAATAGCGTTGCATCAAAATTAAGTGGAGGGATGAAAAGGCGATTGAACGTAATTTTGGCGCTGTTGAATGAGTCACAATTGGTCATTCTTGATGAACCAACTGCAGGATTGGATCCGCAGACTCGGAGAATGGTGTGGGATTTCATTCTTGAATTAAAAAATAAAGGAAAAACCATCTTGCTCACTACCCATTACATGGATGAAGCCGATTTTCTTTCCGATCGTGTTGCGATCATTGATCATGGCAAAATCATTGCAATGGATACACCATTCGAATTAAAAAAGAAATATTCATCCGGCGACACCGTAGAATTAAAATTCTATGAAGAATATCGAATAGTGCATGCAATCTTATCAAAAGCAATCGGCCAATATATTAAGAATTTGGAGTATGTAGAGGATCAGACGCTCTTTAGATTATATTTGAACAACGGGCTGAATTCCCTATTTGAATTATTAGAACAAATTAAGAAAGGTGGTTTGAATTTAGAATCAATGAATCTACGAGGAAATTCCTTGGAAAATGTGTTTTTATCCTTGACCGGGAGGCAAATCCGAGAATGATATAGGAGGAAAAAATATGAAGAAGTTTATAATGGTTGCAAAAAAGAACTTAAAAGTTCAATTACGAGACAAAAAAGGACTCATCTTTACCCTTCTCATCCCAATTTTCTTTTATGGGCTAATGGGAATGATATTCGGTGCAATGGATAAACCCAATAATCTGGAATCATATAATGTTGGCTGGGTAGACCTAAATACGTATAACGAATTTGAATATTCTCATTTGAATACGGCCAGATCAATTTTGAATGAGACCGAACAATTCAATATTTCCATCTTTGATT
>CAZUTM010000014.1:0-32350 GCA_964623665.1 uncultured archaeon | reverse complement strand
GGCATCTCAACAATTAAAAGATAAAGCCATCGATGCATACGTAATATTTCCTGAGGGTTTTAAAGAATATGTACTTGGCAACATCTCTGACTATTCGGGATTAGTTATCTTTTATTTCACGCCAAGCAGCGATACGATTACTCAAAACATCATATCCGGAGCAATCATGAGTGTTATTGATGAAGTGGTGAATTTCAATCCCTCAAACAAGAATTTTACATACGAAATACGGCTTTCTGAAGGGAAAAAAATGAACGAATTAACCAGGAGCACACCGGGTTTTCTTCTCTACGGTATTTTAAGCAGTTTAACCGGGAGTATCGTGCTGATCACAACCGAATACAAGGATAAAATTTTAAAGCGTTTACAAACAACTTCGATGAAACCGACCGATTTAATTAATGGCTATTTCATTTCCAATAGTGTTTTGGTTGGCGCTCAAGTGGGAATCGGTTTGATTGTATTAGCTTTGTTTGGGTTTCAGCCCAATGTCGATTCGGTCCCATCTGTAATTATTGGGTTGCTTCTAACATTATTACTCATGAGCTTTCTTCAAAATGCTTTATCGTTGGTGCTAAGTGCGGTGTTCAAAAAACCAGAAATTGCTGCTGGGGGCATTTGGATAATTTTAATTCCCTTGCTACTATTTAGTGGTGGACTTTTCCCGCTTGAGGTGTTAGCACCCAATTTAGTGCCCGTGGTCAAATTCATTCCGACAAGGCTCGTGGTACTCTTATTCCAAGAGCTGTTCTTGAATGCTTCTCCGGCTTGGTCTCTTGAAGTCCTTGGTTTGTATTTGATTTTAATGTTGGAATCCGTTCTGATCTATTTCATTGGTGCAAAGATTTATTCCAAGTATGTGCAAACATGAGAAATTATGCGCAGCTATTCGAAATAAAAGCGCGTCAAAGCATGAAACCCTTTCTTCTTTTTTCTATAAATGAATGATTTCCAGAACAAAGAACTAAGAACACGGAACAAGAACTAAGAACACGGAACAAGAACTAAGAAAACAGAGAGTAAAAACAAAAAAATATAATCACAGAATCACCGAATTACAGAATTTTGTCCAAAAATTCCTTATTTACAATCCAATCGATGAATTCTGTAGAACTATTGATATTAACTACGATCCCCGGCGATGAGAAATTGATTGATGGATTAAATTGTAGTACCTTATCAACGAATGAAATCATCTGAGTTTTATTGATTGATCGGACAAATTTAATGTTGTTCATTGCGGTTTCGGCTTGTTGTTGATCCAGGTTTATTTTTTGCTTTGCAATTTCCATCGCTTCAGTCCAATGGGTTAAAATCCATTCCGTGGTGGCTTTGTGGACCTCAACAACCTTTTGAGCAATGGAAGAATGTGAGGCGAGAAAATCTTCATGGGCTGCGAGAACGCAACATGGGTGGTCGGGCCATATACTGCTGCTGTTATAGAGATATTTTCCAATTGAATTGTTTAATGCTTTAGCGGCAAAGGGTTCCCAAGCCACATATCCATCGATGTCGTGGGTAGACAATGCTAAGGGCATTTGACTTACGCTCATTGATATAAGGGTGATATTTGAGCGGGGAATTCCACCTAATTCAAGAATCATGCTAAGAATGAAATCTTGCATGTTGTTGGGTGCCGGAACTGCAATTCTGGTTCCGTTAAGGTCGCTTGCGTGTTGAAAGTTCGGGGCATTTTTTACGATTAGGGCAGAGCCTTCCAAATTTACTCCGCTGAGGATCTTTACCCGAGCGCCCGGGTTGTTGAAACGATTGAACACAACGGGGGCAAACCCTAAATAGGCCATATCGATCTGATTTGCAATGAACGCATTCATGATTGCTCCGCCATTTTGATAGCCTACACCTTGAACATTAACGCCTTTTTCTCTGTAGAACCCTTTTTCTTGAGCCACGTAATAGGCAAGATGATGGAGGTCTCCTTCGATGTAGCCCATGGTTACATCAATTTGATTTTTCCGGAATTGTTCGTAGAAAAAAATGGCTACGGAGATGCCCGTGATTGCGATTAGAAGGATGAGAAAAATCGCTTTTCCTTTCGATATATTCAAAATCATAAGCTTTATATGGTTGCGATTGTATTTAATTGTGTTGTTGTTGTGTCTAGATGCACAATTTTTACATTTTTGTGTAATTAAAAAATGGTGATATGGCTAATTATGGCAGATGAAGATGAGGATCCAAGCTTGGTGGAGAAAAAACATTTACATGCATTAATTCCGATGTCAACTTTTAGGGATTTGAGGCAATTGTCTATTAAATTCGGGTCAATCACCAAGGTGATAGAACATGCGGTATCGATATTGAAAATTATCGAGCATGATGTTAATTCCATTTCTAAGCCGAATTTATTACCTTTTCAGCTTTGGCATCTTATGCGTAGTGATTTTAATATGATGGCGGTTGGCCGGAAGACATTTTTATCGTATATCCATAATTTGCCGAAGGAACCGCTGCGCGAGAATAATGCCATCGAACTTATCGAGTGGTACTACAATAAATCTATAAATGAGCTTTCCCTTCTGCAAATTCTTGAGGCGATTAAAGGAATTTGGATTGCGGGTAATTATTTTCGTTCGATAATTATCCAACCGGACAGCGTTCAAGCGCAAAATGCATCTCCAAAGTATCGTGTTATATTTAATCATGATTTCAATGACAACAAGTACAGTCTTTATTGGAGCGAATATTTCAAAGCGGTTCTGGAAAGTGCGCCATTAAATTATAAAGTTTTAAAATCGGATGTGAGAAATCAACTATTCCGTATCGAGGTGACACAATGAAGTCGAGCCCATTGTCAAAAAATCAAAAATTAATTTTGGGATTGTGCAGTGTATGCATTTTTTATGTTGGATGGTCGTTTTTTGTTTGGCTTCTGAATTCTCTTAATCAAGGACTTAGGATTTTACCGTACCCGAATGATGTGTTATATACGTTCTGGCATTTATTGTTCACCCCCTACAATGGAGCAACGCTTTTAGATCATGTGGGGGCAAGCTTTTTTAGGGTTGTCATCGGTTTCCTTTATGCATTTTTATTGGCCGTTCCTCTCGGGCTCTTGTTAGGATCAGTCCCATGGTTTTATCGAATATTTAATCCGATAATTGAAATTATTCGACCAATTCCTCCTTTAGCGTGGATCCCATTCGCGCTCATTGCATTTGGGCTCGGATTATCATCTTATTCTTTCGTTATCTTTATGGGTGCATTTTTTCCGCTCCTTCAAAATATCTACGATGGCGTAAAACAAACGCCTCGTGTATATATCGATGTTGCGCGCTCATTGGGGGCATCAAACGGCCAAATCTTGTGGGAAGTAATCTTGCCTTCGATTTTACCGAATATATTTACGGGAATGCGAATTTCAATCGGGGTAGGGTGGATGTGCGTGATTGCGGCGGAAATGATCGGTGTAACCAATGCCGGAATCGGATATTTTATCAATTATATGACCTTTATAGGGCAATACTCGAATATGACTGCCGGGATGTTGATGATCGGGCTTTTCAGCCTCATTATAAATTATAGTTTCAAAATGATTGAGAAAATGCTGTTCAAATGGATTTAATTTAATTTATAAGAAATGCCATTGAAACTTACACACTTTAAATGAAAATTGGAGAGTTTGAAATGTTTTGGTTGAAGAATATTACAAAATGCTTTCGTTCTGCATCGGATGAGATTATTCATGTGTTAAATAACGTTACTTTCGACATTCCTCAAGGCCAAATAACGTCAATCATCGGTCCGAGCGGTTGCGGAAAAACCACTTTATTGCGTATAATTGCAGGCTTTGAACAAGATTATGAGGGTGAAATTCTATATCGGAAAAATGACAGTGAAGATTTTATTCCTTTTCACCCATTGGGAAATGTTGGATACGTGCCTCAAGAATATTCGGTATTTCCTTGGCTGACGGTAGAAAAGAATATTGAATTTGGTTTACATTTGAGAAATATTGCAAAGGAGGAAAAGACGCGGATTACGAGTGAGTTGTTGGAGCTTGTGAAGCTGACGGACTTCAAAGGGTATTATCCGAAGGAAATTTCCGGAGGTATGAAACAAAAAGTTGCGATTTGCCGGGCAATCGCCATTAATCCTGTAAGTAATTTAATTTTAATGGATGAGCCTTTCAGTTCCTTAGATTCCCAGACCCGAAATAAACTTCAATCGGATCTCGTCGAGATTTGGCAAAAACAAGGGTTAACCATTGTATTTGTAACCCATAATATTGATGAGGCTGTTTATTTAAGCGATAAAATTCATGTAATGAGTCCCATACCTTCAAAGATAATCCGATCTGTTGAAATCGATCTCCCTCGGCCTCGGGATCGAACCGAATCATCATTCAATAGAATCCGTAGAGATCTTTTATTGCTTCTCGGGGGAAATTAATTTCGGAAATATAGTTTTCAACCATGCCTATTTTTTAATTGTCATTTTGAATTAGATCTGATAAAAACATAACAAGGTCTTTGCATTCAATATTAAAGGTGCGACAAATGTTCGGTATTTTCAATTTTCCAGGATTGTTTCTTCTATATTCTTCATTATCATTATTATTGTACCTTTCTTGAGTTAAAACCTTGGCATTCAAAACTAACGCGACAGCAACTACGAAGGGATCCGCTTTGTTTTTTGTTGGTTGATGATCGATATATCCTGGGACTCTAGAATCAATCTTTTGAATGGCTTGTTGAACATCCTCGTTTAGGTCGATTATGCATCCGGAATATTCATCATCTTCAAAATTAATAAAGAAATTCTCTTCTTTATTTTTTAATTCATCCAAAACATATTTTGAAATAAAAAAATTTTTGTTTGTAAAATTTGTCCTAAATAGATTTATTAGATTTTCTACATGTTGGTAATTTCTTTGCAGATCAATCAAAACGCTCGTATCTATTGAATATCTGTTCCCTTCCATGGTAATGCCTCTTATTTTAATTTATCGAAAAGTTTTTTGATTTTTTCTGATGACATTCCTATGAAATCTAAAAGCTGATAATAACTTATCTTATTATGTTCAAAGGCATTAATCGTTTCCTTGATATATTTTTGAGATATTCTCGAGAGAAAAATTGTATAATAATCACCGCCAGATCGCTCTTTTGATTGATTTGGATGCTTAAAATGATTAAATAATGAATTGAATTGTGAATTTGAGATCTTATTTGAATGAAGGAGTTTATGTAAGATGATGGAATGACTGATTTTGAGAGTATTTGAGATCTTTCCAATAGTGTTTTTAATTTCTTCTTCAGTAAAATTGGATTTAATTTGTAATTCGTTCAATGCATTATCCGGAAAAAGAACATTTTCCGCTACAAGGTTGCAAAATTTTTCTATATCTGAATGTTCATGGCCAAGATTATTGGGATTAAAATTGCATAATCCGCTTTTTTTTATAAGGATATGACACAACTCATGAATCAAAGTGAAGCATCTGGCGTAATAACTATCTCTTTGATTGATTGCAATTACCGGGAAAGGAATTTCGTCAAAAGAAAATCCTCGAATGAACTGTGGATCTAATCCTTGAAATTGAAAAACCAAGATATTCTTGCTTTCAATCCATTGTTTCCATTTATTCAGCACATCATTATCTTTTAGCTTTTTAAGTTCATCATGATTAATGCCAAAAAGACGTATTATTTCCTTTGCGACTTCTTTAGGATCCTTAAATTGATCAATTTCCTCTAAAAATGAATAATCATAATTTGATTCCATTGATTCATAGAGAGATTCTGCTTTTTTCTTATAATCCATGATTTCTCTAATTACTATATTGATTTTGCCTTCATTTCTTTGAATTGGTACATTTGCTTTGGATCTAAAATCTGGAGGAGATAAATCTTGTGGGGTTTCCATTTTGAAGAAAATCGCAACAGGTCTTTTGCATATAAGTGCAATTTTTTCCAATTGCCTAATTGTTAAGTGTTCTTTACCATTTTCAAAATTTTTAATTCTCTCTTCTTTTACATTTAATTTTTTTGCGATCTCTTGAATAGTGTATCCCGCGGTTTCTCGTGCCCATTTTAATATCTTGGGATTAGCTTTTGTTGCGTATATGGTATTTGAGATAAAGATCAATCCTCCATTCTTTTGAAAATTTGGCCTTCAATTATAGTTTTAAATTTAATAATAAAAACATTTCGGATTTATTTTATTTTCGTTGGCCTCCAATTAAGGCCCTTTTTGCTTTCTCCAAGGTTTCGGGTTTTTTGCAGAAGCAGAATCGGATGAGGCTTTTACCATCTTCGGGTTTGCTGAAGAAAGCGTTTCCCGGAACGGTGGCTATCCCGATGGTTTTCAATAAATTTATGGATACTTCCAAAGCGGTCTTCAAATTATATTTCTTTTGATATTCCGAAACTTCACACATGATGTAATATGCACCTTTGGGATTATATGGTTTCAGATCGGTTTCTAAAAGGGCGTTGTAGAGGGTATTTTTGGCATTGGAATAAAACTCAGCGAGTTCGCGGTAATATTCGTCTCCAACAGACAAGCAATAGGCGGCGGCTTCTTGTAATGGATGTGCGGCGCCGACCGTGAGAAAGTCGTGAACTTTTTTAAGTTCCTTGGTGATTCGTTCGGATGCGATTGCCCAGCCGACTCTCCAGCCCGTTAACGAGTAGGTTTTCGAAATTGAATTGATTGTAATGGTGCGCTCCTCCATTCCGCTGAGTGATGCAATCGAGATGTGTTTTTCGCCGTCGTATAAAATGTGTTCGTAAATTTCATCTGTGATTGCTAAACAGTCGTGGTCGATGCATAGATCTGCGATTTCTTTCAATTCTTCTTTAGAGAATACCTTTCCGGTGGGGTTATTTGGAGTGTTAATGATGATCGCTTTGGTTTTTTTATTGAATAATTTTTTTAAGGTTTCCGAGTCGTACGTCCAATTCGGGGCTGCGAGGTTGATATATCGAGGTTTTGCTCCACTGAGGATGCAATCCGGGCCATAATTTTCATAGAAGGGTTCGAAGATGATGACTTCATCTCCGGGATTTACGACCGCTTTCATTGCGGACATCATTGCTTCGGTGGATCCGCATGTTACCACGATGTTTTTGTCCGGATCGGCGGTGATGTTGTTATATGCTTTGACTTTCTTTGCCAAAGCGCATCTTAGGTTTTTTGAGCCCCATGTAATGGAGTATTGATTTTTATCATTGAGTATAGCATCAATGGCGGCTTGCTTGAAGTCCATTCTTGCTGGAAAGTCGGGAAATCCTTGTGCAAGATTGATGGATCCGGGATATTGCGCTGACACCCGTGTCATTTCTCTGATGACCGATTCCTCAAATGATGCCGCCAATTTCGAGAGTTCCATGAGATCAGAAAAGCGGAGTCATTTTTGAGATTTTTGCCCCTCTTCGATTGCACATGAAAATCGGAAGCGAGATTCGATAAATAGAAACATTTATTTTATCGGAATTTAAAAAAGGAATATATGAGCGGAGATCCGGATATTTTAGGAACGTATGATCTTGAGGCCAAAGTGGAGGATTGTGTCATTGTTCTTGAGGCTACGCAGAAGAACTACGGGGATCCTAATCGAGCCATTCGTATCGAACAAGGGTTGAAAGATTTAGTATCAACCAAAGTGAAATATAATAAAGCCGATCGATTTTCATTGGTGATTTTCGGAGAGACTGCAAAGCGCGCATTAAAGCTCGAGGATTTCTCTGTCGAGGCGTTTAATTCAGCAATCGAGCAAGTGGAGTTATTAGGAACCAAAGCGAGGCTGGTGGATGGAGTTTCTTTAGCGTTCCAAGAAACGATCGAAAGCATGCAGAAGTTGATTGAGGGTAAGCAATTTCGCATTCTTATTGTTGGAGAAGGCCAATGGGCGGATACGGACAAGGAATCCAAGAAGAAGTTATCCGAGTTGTTGAATGTTGCCTCGAAAATTCAGATTTTTATTGATACAATTCAGGTTAATATGCGTTCGCAAGATGTGACGCTTAAGATGATTGCCAAAGAGACGAACGGGGGGTATTCAGAGTGTGAGCCGGGGAATTTTAGCAATCATGCGACTTCGTTTGCGAATCATAAGAAGATTATTGAGGACAACACGACCAAGGAGGACAGAGATCTCAAAGGGTTGCTGGAGTTGATTGCAAGGCCGCTTAATACGTTGGAGGCCGAAATCACGACTCCGGCCAAATTGCTGGAGTTGATAACGAGTCAAGACCAGAAATATATGTGCGGGGTGTGTTATTCGGATCGTTGTATGATGTGTAAAGGGCCCGCTTTTGCATGCGGGGCGTTTTGTCCTTCATGCGGTCGTTTTTATCATCTACATTGTGCGGCGGGATGGGCCGAAAACAGCACCGATACGCCTAAAAACGTGTTGAAATGTCCGAGTTGTTTCCATTTATTGAAGGTTCCCGGGTCGGTACATCGTGTGAACGTTTTGAAAGATGAGTTTGCCCGTATCTATGAATTTTCGGAAATGAAATATAATGCGGAGAAAATCAAGGCTTCCGAATTGGGGAAAGATTGGAAGTCGAAATCTTGTGCGTATTGCCACGGGATCTTTGAGGACGAAAACACAACGGTGTTTCGATGCGGGAATCCGAATTGTAATGCAGTGTATCATGAAAAATGTTTGGATAATAATGAGGATAAGACCAAAGGTCGTTGTAGGAGTTGCGATACGATAATGAGGCGTCGCTTTGATGCGCACCGGGGGATTTCCCGAATTGTGTGATCTTTTCAATGGATGTTCTTCTACCTTTTTTCTTTGTGATAAAAGGATAAACATAAAAAATTAAATCCCAAAAAAAGACTGCGTGGACCGAGTTATCCATGTTCGGATTTCGGCTTTGATATTCTGTGGGAATGACCCTTTCCCTTATCCTTTTTTTCGATTTTTTTATGTAAAATGAGGAAAAAATGCAATTTTTGTTATTTTTGCTTTTTAAGTTTTTCGAGATCTTCCGGATTCATGTTTTTCATCATTTCTTCTTGCATCTTCATCAATTGCTTGATAATAAAGGGTTGAAATACATTAATCAAGGCTGGCATGGATGCTTTGAGTTCTTCTCTTGCAGTGTAGAATCGCTTGGCTTCTTTCATCATTTTCTTTGAGAGTTCTTCATCCATTTGTTCTGTCTTCAAGCCCGGGCACTCCGCATCGATGACACCAAATGTTTTTCCATCGAATTCGAGGGGATAAGTCTTGCAAAATAAAGGTCGAAAGTCTTCCTTCATAAGTAACTGGCAACTGCTTGATTTTGAATTGAAGAAGGGACATTTTGCTTGTGTATCTATTTTCTCATCTTTTAATAGGCCATCGGGGGTTTGCTCTGCGGGGGTGTATAGAAATAGGTTTGGTATTTCTTTATTGATTTGAAGTATGCGAATATAGGGCATCATGTTCCCTATGACTTTGTTTTTTACCCAATTTTCGATATCTTCTAAGACCAAAGGGACCGGTCCCATCGAGTAGCAGCAATCGCCGCATTTAGTGCAAGCAAACTTAAATTGACCGCTCATACATTTATATAATATTTGATCCGTTAAAAATTCATAGCTTTTGCCGCAGGAAATCTTTGGCTCAAATTTTTAAAGATTTCTTGATTTCAGCATGTAGTATCGAGGTTTAGAACACTCATGAAATATAATTCGGACGACCGATATATCTCCCAAATCACCGCGTGGATTCGCACTCATGCTAAAGTTTTGTCGAACAAAATATCGGAGCAGTCGCTCGAATTAAAAAAAATTACCGATAAGTTATGGAATTCCGCAATTGATATGAAAAATCGAAAATTCAAATTCACAACCGAAGGATTCGAGTATAATATTCATGAGGTCGCGTTATTCATTTTGATTTCTGATAGTCTTTTTCTTTACAGGTATTATGGCCCATCCGGTGATTTTTTCCGACAATTGGGGCATGATCCGATTCGTTATTTAAAGGAGATTTATCATTCGCTGAAGGTCGTTGGATATTACCCGTTTTTTGGGTCAATGATTCTTGAATTACTCCCCGAACGGGATGAACTACTTAAAGATATTATATTACGGATGTTTCGGCTTATTTCCGAGATTTTTGATCAAAATGATCATGATATTTTGGGGAAAATTTTCAACGAATTGATTCCTTCGGAGATTCGGAGAAGGATGGGCGCCTTTTTCACGACCGATGTATATGCGTCGTTACTTTCGATGTTAGCAATTTCCCGATATGATCTAAAGGTTCTGGATCTCAGCTGCGGCACCGGAAGCCTATTGAATGAAGCGCTTATTCGGAAATATGATCTATATCGAATGAAACACGAGGAGACTGAAAAATCTCGTTCTCATCGAAACATCAAAGAGGCTGTAAATCAAGAAAAGATGGGAAGCGGATTCTTGTTGCGAGATATGTTCGGATGCGATATCTTGCAATATTCCGTCGCCCTTGCATCGCTCAATCTTATCAAATTGTTCTTAAAGACAAATCCGCATATTTCTGGGAAACCAACCTTAGGACTAACCTTAGGGGATACTCAAGATCAATTGGCAACCGATGAAATGCCGTCTATCCATGTGTTTATGGTCGATGCATTGAGTATCATGCCCGATATTCCGTTTACATTTGTTGGAAGACCCTCTAATCAGAAAAAGATACAAGGGGTGCAGCATCAAGGGTTGATACCTTGTGTAGATGTGGTGTTAATGAATCCGCCTTTTTCGATGTCCCGGTCGATGGATTCGGATCTGAAGCGGGTGCTTCTCGACCGAATGGCCAACCTGGGGTTACAAAAGTATGTCGATAAGAATATGGGTTTGCACGGGTATTTTATTCTGCATTCGAATCAATTTTTAATCGAGGGCGGAGTTATGTGTTTGATCATCCCCGCGTCTACATTTGATTCCGATTATTCTTTGCCTTTGATTCGTTTTCTCAAAGATCATAAATATAGGATTGATTATCTCATCGAAATCCTTTCCGAAAGTTCCGCATTTTCCTATAATTGTTCCTTTAAAGAGATAATATTCATCGGAACCAAAGGGGTTTTGACGGCCGATTCCAGCACGCTTATTGTATCCATTATAAGAGATATTGATTATTCAGAACTCCCCGAATTGTATGAGTCCGTTGTTCATGAAAAACCCGGAAAGTTAGCAGTCATGAAAAGGGTAAAAACGTATGACCTTTATGAAAAGGGGCATTGGACTCGATTTTTTGATGAAGATCGTAGTATTCTTGATCGCATATTTATGTCCGGGCATTGTTGCACATTATCTGAGGCCTCTTTTCTTCAGCTTATCAGAGGGTTCGATGGAACATATTTGGAATTTGTATGCATCCCGAATAAATTTTGGGAGGTCAAATCCGCTTCTTCGAGTAATAGTACCTCAAATAGCGATCAATCGGGAAATTCGGAGTATGTTGAAATCACCGGTCGAACTTGTGCCATGGAACAAGAACATGCCATGTCGGGTCCGATTCTAATTCCGAGGCGGTTTCTTTTGCCATCCATTCGGAGCTCTAAATACATCCCCGGAATTATTGGATTGCCCACGCATTTTGTTTTTGATATTTCCGATGATATTGTTGCTCAAGCGGAGTTTCCATCGATAAAAACCCGGTATTTTGATATGTGCAGTAAATTGATGCTGGAGCGGTGGACCGAAAAAACAAGGAACGGACACTATCAAAGGGATCCCCCCGATGATTGGTATAGACATCCCAATCGCAATAATTGTAGGAAAACGATTGGCCATATTATTCACCTCTATAAATATAGTTTTTCAACCCGAAGTAGTGTTGTGGTCTATTGTCCCCGCGAAATCAGTGTCAGCAATGGATTTGGGTATGTGATTCGAACTCCCGATGATGAATTTTACATGGCTTGGTTCTGTTCCACATTATATCTGTATGTGTTATTCAAGAATCAAAAATCATATTCAAAAGGCTTTTTCAAGGTGATGGTAGAGACCTTAAATAAGGTGTATGTTCCTAATTATCCCCAACACGCAACGGCCTCAGAAAAAATAAAAGAGGCGTATCGCAAACTATGCGCGAAAGAGAGCTTACCTTCTTTGAAAATCCAAATCGAAACCTGTTTATCCGAGCGCGTATCGTTGGATCATGCATGGTTGGAGTTTTTAGGATATTCTGAAAATGAAATTAAAGAAATTCTTAATACTCTTTACAAATATTGCGTTGCTTCAATTCAAAATCGTTGAAAGATTGACAGATCATTGCGAAGAAGCGATTTAAAGTGTTATGTTTGAAAAAAAGGGGTATTTATCTGGGTTTAAAATAGTCCGAATATTTTTATTTTAATTCTTTTTCAGCAAGAGCGATGTCCGGAGCCGTAATTCTCTTTCGGTTTTCAGCCTTTACATTCTTTACTGCAGCTTTTGTAATCTTTTGTGCCATGTCGGTTAATTTTTCAATTAAGAGTGAGACTGCTTTTTCTGAGCACAATGTTGCGCCTTCGATTTTCATTAATCTTCGAATGGGGGCTCGTGAAATGAATGCGCCTCGAGATTTTTTCTCTGCAGCTGCTGCCGGCTTCGCATCTTTTTAGCCATAAATTTTTCCTCCGCATAAAAGCATTTTTCTAAATGCTTAAATAACAATTGATTGCGAGCCTATATAAAGTTATCGTTATATCATGCACCGCACCATGATCTTCTGCATAGCATTTGAGATTCTTCTCCCTAAGTATGGGAAATTTTTGGTTCCAAAAAATTCAGTTTCTTGGATCGGAGTTCAATCCGCTCAAAATATCGAACTTAATGCACGATCAACATTCCCATAAAATTTTGTGAACATAACATGAAAATGAGAAAATTCCCGGATTAAATCACCATGTCAATATACTTTTTTTCTGGTTTGTATAATCCATCAAAACTATTAAAAAATCGATGAATGATATCTCGTCACAAAACACAATCAAAAAAATTATTTCTTCCAACGAAATATCACGAAACATTGGAGTAATCGTCGTTTCGATGATTATTCTTCAATTAACGAAAGATCTCCAATTCTATTCATGGCTTCACGGATATTCTTTCTGATCAACATCATCGTTCTAAATTTTCTCCGCAACAAGATCTTCGAGCGAGGGATCAATTCTTGAACGAAAAACCCAATTTTTATTTGATTATGGAGCAGTTCCCGAATCCGAATGCGGGCATCAAAACGTTCTATATGCTTATTCGGTTTCATATAAATTTCTATCACATGTATCCCCTTGTTATCTCTGCCATGATTCACGATTGTTATCTCCGCTTCCATGAAAATATGCATTTTATATTTTATTTTGAATCGATTCACACCAATTTTGTCAATTTCGATTTCGAAAGGAAGAATCGTGCGCCAAAACCTTGGATCGTTCAAACTCTCAATCAGAACATTCGCATCCAAATTTTTATAGATAGCAACATACCCCAAAAGGTTTGGCACATTGATTTCCATATGGTATAATCAAAGAAAAAAGCATTAATATAGTTTGTTGAGCCATTTACTTTGCAACCACGATTTCTTTTTCGAATAAGGAACTAATTATATTCGCCACAATCGAAGAAGGAACTGCTACGAGAATTGCAAACAAGCCCAATTCAATCGATCCCGCGACCGACCATCCGAAATATACGGAGTTTGCGGTTAAATAAATCCAAGTGTAAAATTCATTGAAATTCTCGATGACATTCGGAAAGGTTGCGATTAAGCCTGCATCTATTGTTGTTGGATCCATGACGCCAAAGAACGGAAAGACCGACATGAATGTGAACGCGAGCATGATCCCGGATAAGCCGAAGAAGAAGCATCCGAGAATAGAATATCTGACATTTTTTGTGAACCCTCCTATTATCACTGCTGATAACATTGTTGGTCCTAAGTAGCTGAACCAATCATCCACCCATTTTGGATTAAGCACTGCGAAAGATGATAGTGGGGAATAAGCGACGGCCCAAAGACCGATTACTTCATTGATCGGTTTACCTTGGGAATAATATGTGAGGAGATAGGTATTATCGAAGAAGCTTCCCGCCCCAAAAGCATAAAAGAAATAATTGAAGAACAGCAGCATAATTGATGCAATAATTCCTCCCGCAATTGCTCGATACCACATATTGCGTATGTCGATATCGTCTGCAAGGAATGCGGCATTGAAACTCTTTTTCATTCGATCGGTATCTTTAATTCGATCGGCCAAAGTGGAAAGGGAGGATGAGCGAGTTTTTCTGAATGCTTTAGCTGCTTCGATATTTTTCTTTTTTGCATCTTCAAGTTTCTGCTTGACTTTTTTAGCGGACTCGAGAGTCGCATCTTCTTGGGGTGATTCTTCAGTTTTTTCGGCTTGTTGTGGGGGTTCTAAGGTCTTTTCAACTTCCATTTTTTCTTCTTGTGGTTCTTTTCCCTCTGCTTCCGGTTTTGTGATTCGAGAAGAAATTTTTGGTAGACTTAACTTAGGCGGAGGCACCGACACCTTTTTGAGCTCGCCCGATCCCACTTCCGGTTGTTTTATTTGTTCCTCCGTTTTCAATGATGTAGCTGGTTTAGGTTCGATTTTTAGAGGCGGAAGTGGAGGTGCGGCTTGTGATTTCACTTCAGGCTCCGGTTTCGGTGTTTCTTTCTTTATTTCTGGTGCTGGGGTTGCAGCTTTAAACAATTTAGGTGCCGCTTTTTCTTGTTGCGGTTCCTGTTTAGGTGCTGAATCTCCCGCTTTGAATAACTTTGGTCCGGGTTTAGCGGCCGGTTGCTGTTCTTTTGGTTGAGCATCTGCCGGTTTGAATAATTTTGGGCCCTTTTTCTGTTTATCTTGTTCTGGCCCGCCCGAACCGCCTTGATCTCCTTGATTTTCCGACATTCCATTACCTTCGTTTTTTTTCCAATGCTCTTATTCCCCCCTTGTTTATTTTATATTTTTTTAATTTTGAAATCACGAATTCCAGAGATGCGATTTGATCCGGAATGTGAGTATATTTAACCGATAATGGGTATGTTAATAAACTATGTATCGAATATAGGAATAGAGTGCAAAATCGGAGTTTTTCGCGATGATCATGAAGCGGGATTTCTTTCACCAAGGCTTAAAATACAGCTTCAATTGGGAACCGAATCGAATTAAAGATTTGGTTATGCTGTCGAAAACAAATCGATTTTTATTCGAATACTTAACGAAAATATATAGAAACGAGATTCCTTTTGACCTTTTCAATGATAAAAATGTGGATCGGATTTCCAAATTCCGGTTAAAGGGCCTTCCCAAAGGACACTTGAATATATTAACAGAGAAACTGATCAGTTCGGGGGATATTATCAAGACGGATCTCGGAAATAGCAGATTCGAGCTTAGCGAATTGGCCGATAGAGTGTATACCAATTTCAAGGAAGAGAAAATCGACCATAAACCGGGGCATGAACCGATCTTGAAGTATATTTTAATAAAGAATCCGAATGCAGTGGCAGTTGAAATCCCGATATGGAAATCTCAGCCGAAGATAACAGGGCACATGGATTTACTTCTGTTAGATAACGATACAATTTATATTGCGGATTATAAGCCGGAAGGAAAATTTTTACATTCGTTGCCGCAAGTGGCGTTTTATGGTTTGTTATTGCGAAGAAAATTCCGTTCTGAAAAGATTAAATGCATCCAATTTTCAAAAGAAGAATGCTGGGAATATGATCCCGAGATCTTGCGTTCCGTTCTTCCTAATCATTTAGACGAAAAAATCCTTAAGGAATTAGATTGGGTACAATATTTTAATATTTGTTGAACGAAAAAAGGGGCTAAATGCTGCTTCCAATGTAGTTTTTGGCAAGATAGAGCAATTATAAAAAGTTATTCTTCTTTTTCCTTTTCCGATTCCTTTGTCTCTTCCTTGAGGTCTCCAGAAATTCTCATGAATTCGCTTCTGAATAGGATGAATATTAATACGCAAGCGATGGCTTGAAGCGTTAATGATATAGATAAAATGACGATTCCATTTTGATCAATGGCTCTGAGGAACAACCCCGAAAGCAATGCAATAGAACTAAGCAAGGTCACGATCACTGCCTTGATGATTTTTACGCCCAAATTGCTTCTCATGAATTCTTTTACTCGTTCTTGTAACGGCTGTTTTTCTTTAGCGGTAGTTTCGGTCATTCAAAATCATTTTGAAAAACGCAAGTTTGGTTATAAGCGATTTGGATCAATTCTTTTTCCACAGATCTCGAAATGCGGCGGCTCGATCAATAAGCGATTCATGTTCTTCTAAGCTATCTTGGGGGATATAGTCATCTATATTCGGAATCGTTGTATCTTTATTCGATTTTAAACGAAAATTATTGTAAGAGGTTAAATATTGAATCCAAAAATACGGATCCGCCAGATTGTTCTCGATGAGATGATTTAAAATTTGTTTTAAGTCGGACTCTTCATTTTCCGTTGAAGCAACAAGGTTTAATAATAAATCAAAGCATATTTGGGACATTTCATCAAAATTGGAGGAAATACGGGAATAGAGATTAATTTTAAGCGCTATACGCGCTGGATCTGGGATTGAGAAATCGGGCATAGCAATTAATTCACTTAATTCTCGCAATAATATCACGAGAGAACCCCGATCGATTCCAGGAATGTCCAAAATATTGAGGATTGTATTCAGATGCGCGACCATTTCACCGCATCCTTTCCTTGCATAATAAATGAGGAGATCGAGAATATTGGTACTAAATGACGAAAAGCGTGAGTTTAGAAGTTCAATAAATGTATCTAAATAATCCCAATATTCTTCTGGGTATATTTTGTGGGTTTCTTTTAAAAATCGAAATAATGAATGTGCGACCGGCAATTTGTTCTGAATTTCTTCGGAGTCGCAGCTCTCGTTCAAAGTAATCAATTCTCCACAAATCAACGAAACAATCTTTTTCGGAGTGATATCTACCGCAAAGAGAGATAAGGGGATAAATTTCTCTTCCGAGATCCTATTTTCTCTTAGGTATTCCATAATTTTCGGGAATAACTCGCAAAATTTTTGAGGATATGCTTTAATTAATTTGAAAAATTGTTCAAAAGTTTGGGTTTGAAGATCCGGTGTAAATGAAAAATAGATGTCGATGAGTTTATCCAAATGCGATTCAATAAACGCTTGAAGGGTATCGGAATCCTCGATTTTGGGCTGAATGAAATTTTTATTTTCATTTACCATCGAGCGAGATTCAACGCTTATACCGTCAATTGCATCCAATTCGTGGTCTTGTTCTGTTTCATATTGCTCGTATATCTTCAAAGTATATCGCGCTTGTATTGAATGAGTAATCCGATCTCGCTCTGTAATCGGCGATAATAGGTTCAAGAGTGTGAAAAGTTCGTGACATGAATCGAGAGAGCCTATTTTTATAATAAAAGGCAAGGAAGAAAAAAAATTCATCAGTAGCATCAATAGCGTATGCGTTTCTGATTCTTTATTTTTCAATGCTTCCGAAAGATTGTCGAGAATCTGTTTTAGCGAATCCACGGTCGAGACCATCACCACCACGCTATTTTTGTGTTTTCTTTCCGGCAAGCCCTTCTTTGAATTTTTTATTCAACGCTTTGTTAAGTGCAATTCCTATATTCTCTGCGACCCCTTTGGCGATCTGCAATCGCTCTCCTTCAATTGTTTTATTGAAATCATCATCATTCGGTTCCCGCTTTAACCGCTGCTTTAGAACCTCTGTTGAAATCTGTTTCACTTCGGCTCTGATCTCTCCATATTCAATGGATTTTTTTGATTGACTTAATTCGACGATTTTTTGCATCGAAAAGAAATAAAACTGGGCAACCAAATCAATAAAAGAATCTTTATTTCCCGGTGTATCCGAATGATTTTTACAGGTTCCGTTTTCGATGCCGGTTCCGCATTTCGGACATATAGTTTTTTCTTTTAGTTCGGAATGAGATTTTATTGCATTCATGCATAATTTGAGATCTTTTTCGTCATCCCAATATAGATTGGTTGGATTAATACCTTCGCGGGTAATAATCATCATTGATTGTACGATTCTTTTTTCAATCCAATCCATCGTTTTTTCTTCTTGTTTTGATTTAATGATTTTTTTCTTTTCATCTTCTGCTTCTTTATTTTGTACCGTTATTTCTTCGACCTTCATTTTGTCTAATTCATGATTTAGAGTGAATTTTCTGAAGACTTCGTATGCTAACGGATACGACACGGGAGAAATGATATTTCCGGGTAATGCTATTTCCTTTATTCCTTCATAACACATACTCGGCTTATTTTTCAAATCATCGATAATGAGTTTGATATTTGAATCGATCAAACGAGCTAAAATATAGCCGTTCACATAGAAGGGATCGTTTTCAGCATTAAAAACTGCGGCCAATTCGGACTGCCGCTTCATAATCCGCTGAATTAAGAGTTCTTCGATTTTGATTCGAACCCAATCGCTCTCATCTTTTCCTTCAAGGACCTTTTTTATGCCCAGCAAGAGAATGGATTTATCTTCATTGATCTTGATATAGACTTCGAGGATCCGGCTCATTTGTTTACATACGCTTGAAAAAATCGAATAATAGATGATTCGGGAGAGATTCTCCATGATTGAATCAAAATCAAAGATCAAAATCAACCAATTCATCCCTCCAATGGAAAGAACGGATTTTATAATTTGATTGATAACCTGATATTTATTATACAGATTGATAATCGATTCATATGTTTCGCCCAAAATTTTACATGCATCCTTTACATATTCGACCTCATACGGCTTTTGAGACACGATGAGTTCTAATATCGACTTTTTTGTTACGGTCTTGTTTTTTCGCTTCAACTCATTCAATGCTTCTTCCAATTTATCAAAGGTATTTGGCTTCTTCGACAACACTAAAAAATCGCTTTTGGAGATATTCAACGCTTTAAAGGTGTTAAGAAGGGAGGCTCGATCTATTTTAGCAAATATGGCCAACGCATCTAAATCCGTGATACCGTAACGATTTAACAAATCAAAGATGCCTTGACCATTCGTATCAAGCAAATTTTGGATATAATAAATACAACGGGCGGTTCCTTTCTTCAGTTGCTCTAAAAGTGCACTTTGGATTTTTTGCAAGAGGCGATCTTCAAACTGCTCATAGTTGATTTTTTCTGCGTTTGCGCTGATAAACTCAGAATAGAGAGATTTTTTAAATCGAATCGCATCCAAAACCGCTTCAAGTCCTTGAATACTTATCGGATATTTATTCAAATTATGGTCCAAAGCCGTTGCTGTGATCTTTTTTATCGGGTAGATTTCGTTTCGGAGGTCTTTCACGGTGCGGAACTCGAAGCGCTTTTGCATCTGTTCATATAGTCTTTGAAGGGTACTCAATTCGATGTACCTATCTACATTAGCTTCGAGTATCAAACGTTTTTCAATTTCAATGGAAGTCGGTTTCACTGCCGAGGCTTCCTCGATTAATTGTGACTTAATGGAATCCCGGAACCCAACCAAAGACCCAATAAAATCATAAACGCAAACAATTGGATATTTATTGATGATTTCGGTCAATTCTTCTTCGAAGTTATTTTTTAATTTTTCCAAGAATTTGTCATCATATTCATTCCGATCTTTCATGATCGAAACGATTTCCTCCTCATATTCAAGACTTTTCAAGAGCAGTTTAAGCTCGTATTCAATGGAATCCGAAGCCAAATCTTCAATTTCTTTATAGAGTTCTTTCTTCTCCATTAACTCAATTTTCTCACTTTCTTCCACCGAAACTTCAATATCAAGGCTATTTATTGTCTTAACGCCCAAATAATGATATGCATGGATTACGCTGCTTGCAATCAATAATTTACTTAAAGTGTTGGTATCACCCGTCAATTTAATGATCTCTTTCAACTCTTTATCGCGCTTAAAGTGCGATACGATTAAATTACTGGTTTGAAATATGCCCTTTGCGGACTCTTCTGCGGTACTTTTCTTCCGGATTGCATTGATCATTGTTTTCTGTTTCCTCCTTATCCATTTTTTCTATTTTTTTATATCCCTTTTTCGCTTTCCTCTCTATAGCCCATCAACGAAATTTTGGTCGAACTTCGAAATAATTGTTGGAATAGTTAACTTTTATCGAATGTTCAAAATACGACAAATCCAATTGATGTTTTATCAGATCTCCGAAAAATTCACCTTTTTCCAAGGATTTGAACACAATGAGCTTTGGTTTAGCCATTAATCTCGAATAATAAGGTAATTGTCGGAATTTCAAGTATTCGATGAGTGTATTTATTTCTGCGGTAATGGTCGATTCTTCGATTGAATCGAACGAAACCTTCTCTTTAACTTCCCTTTCCGCACCTTTAATGTAATTCGATGGCGGAATCGGTTTCAATCGAAACCCAAAGGTCTGCAATTCTGCACCAAACGTAGTTTTTATAAAATTCAGAAAGGTCTCCTGATGCGCTAAAATCTCGGAATATTTGGTCTTGAAATCCCGAAGCGCAAAGTTCTGTTTGATATCCAACACCGTTTTACTATATTTATCCAACACGTTCCGGAATTCCGAAGCATTGGTTTCTGATTTCACCGTATCACCGATATATTTAATAAATCGTTGGATGATCTCATGATTACTCCAGATCTTTCGCTTTTTGACCGCTTGATCATATTCAATTTGGGCGAATTGGGAAAATGCTTTTATGAGGGTCAAAATATAATCTTTCCATTTGATGGAAAGTGCACCCATCCGTTTTCTCAGAAATTCGGCATAGTCTTCTGCAAATGAAGAGGGCGAATAAATCTTGTCTTCGGGAATTTCTTGGATGAATTTATTGAAAGAAGTGTATCTCATAATATAACTTATCAAAAATCCCAGTTCCGGTTCAAATGATTTGAATTTCTCGATGTGCTCTTTAATTATTGATGCGGGTTCGACCAACTCAAGTTCGCAAAGCTCAACAAAATCTTTAATACTGAATTTGAATGAACCCAAGACCGCTTCGAGTTCCTCTTTCGAGAAATGAACGAATTTTTCAAACACATCCGCTTCATTGAGTTCATATCCCGTCGCTAATTTAACCGTAGACTCGTTGATTCGGTTATTTAAATTTGCATCAAAATAACGCAAAAAGATACGGCCCATATTTTTAATCATCTTATTTTCTTGAGAATCCAGAATGAAATTTAACCTTTCCATTAACGATTGTTTGTATTGCCTCATGATGTAAAAAAAGAAGAATTTTGGAACGGCTTGCCGTATTGATTTCCATGAAAACTTGATGAGAGACTCAACATAATTAATTGTAGGCGAAACCTCATTCACAAGGACCATTTCTTTATTCTGATAATTTGCACTTTCCAAATATTTATGGCATAAATTGGCAATAATTTGCAAGATTTCGCGCTCTTGTGTGTCGCTTGAAGCGATCATTGAATCGTATTCCAAAAGGATTTGGGTCAAGGATTTGTTCAAAATCGACTTCGAAAAATTAGAACACAGCGCATTGTGGATATTTAATATGTCGATAAATTTTACATTGATTTTTTGAATTTCATCTATTGTCCATTTCACACTCTTTCCGCCCTCGATTTTTGAGAACTCTTGAACGATATAGTCCATGATTTTCATCGTGATCTCAAATTCATTATCGTTGACCGTTCCACTATTCGAAATTTCCATGAGTTTTGTGGTCAATTTCATGGCATTCTTTAAAATGAATTCGATACTCAATGGTTGAATGGTATGTTTGAACGATTCCCAAAGATCTTGAGCATGGATATTCTGTTTAATTTCGGTAACACGAGGATTTTCGAGATGAATTTCCGTCGAATTATTATTCAGATAGTTCAATTTCCTCGCAACATTCATGATAAATTTTCGATTAATTTGCTCCATTTCATCGATTTCCTTTAATCCTATGAGTTTTTTATCCCATTTATGCTCGATTGCTGCCGCTTGAAGCCATCTGGAGAATCGCTTCGCAAATTTTAATAAAATTTGAGATTTTTGTTTGTCATCGAACTCTGGTCTCTCCACGATTTCCTCAATTTCGAAAAATCGTCGCGATATTTGTTCGAGTTCCTCGCGGGCCTTTGAGTTATCCAAAAGACTTAATTCATTGCTTAATAATAATAACAGACTCGTACAATCTTTATATTCACCCGGTACAAAAAGCATCCCTTGAGGCAAGATATCCAAAGAGGTTTTATTCGCATCCACACGCTCCAATTCAAATTCAATGGCATAGATTTCGGAGCCGGCATAGTCCCGCAGCATCGCATTGAAACCGCTCAGATACAAAAGCATTTCATCGATTAACGCCTTAGTTCGGGATTCGGATAACTTCCCAATCCCGATGATATCTCCAACCTCATTCCCTTTCCCATTTGAAAAGCCAAATATGATAGCCAATTGCTGCTGAATTTGTTCGCTTGTTGTAAGAGCCATTGAAGCTCTATTTGTTTTTTGCCTAAATTAATTTTATTATTTAGAAATTTTTGAATGAAAAAATGGGAACATCAATTTTAACCATCGCGGTGTTAAGACCAACAATATTTGAAATATTACTTACAAGATGCCAAAACTGCGATTATTTGGGCCCAATTTTGGCAGACAATTTGAATTTTACCGTTGAAATCCTCGGGATTTTTAAGAAATGTAAAGCCTACAGGCGTGTACCCCGTCATTTGGTATAACCCCGCCTCATCCGGATTAACACAGATGGCGACTCCCGATGAATTCTGTTTCGTTATCTTGGCGATACACTCTCGATAATAGTTTTCTACGGGAACGAATTCCTCCTTGAAAAAAATTTTCATCTTTGACACGGGAAATCCAAGTCTCTTCATCACCTCGAGGGTTTTTTCTTCTAACCCCTTTTCTCGCGCGGTAATCGCAAAAAGATCGAATTTATCCACGATCTGCTTCATGCCTTCCAAGGCCCCAACTACCGGTAAATCCTTTTCAACCATATCGGGTCGATTATAAATCGCATAAAATCGATTTCTTCGGGAACTTGCCGTAAACGAGACCCGCGCAGTATTAAAAGATGCAATCTTCATCAGATTTTCTTTGTTGGAAAGATATTCTCGGATACTCGCATCATCCCATCCTAATTCTAAATAAGTTAAATATTTACGGGTTGTATTATCAAGTAAAATACTATCGATCTCGTTAAAAATAAGCCCGTAGACCATACTTTTAATTGTTTTGCATCAGAAAAAAGGATTTCTATACTCTTTTGTAGCATTTAAAGCCACCCTTCAACACTTTTCGGGTAGGAGTTTTCATCAATTTTTAAGCCGATCAGTTCTTTATATAGATATGGAAACCCATTGGCGTGCCGAACTCGAGCGATTTTCTGAATATTTTTCATTCCGAATCATTTTTCTTGCGATTTTGGTGGGCATAATTTCGGGCGGATTCGCCGTTCTGTTTTACCACGCCGTAGAACTTATTTTTGAAATTATGGTAAACATCCCTTATATTATGATTACGAATTCTTCCTTTTCCTCCTTTAGATGGATGGTTTTGTTATTATCTCCCGCTTTGGGAGGTATTGTTGTTGGGTTGATCTCAAAAAAAATCTCAAAAGAATCGAAAGGCCACGGGGTTCCGAATGTAATTTATGCGTACCATATGAATGGGGGAATTATGGATAAATCGATCCCTTTATCCAAATTTGTACTTTCTACACTCACTTTGGGATCCGGAGGCTGCGCCGGAAAGGAAGGCCCCGTTGTTCAAATGGGAGCGGGCATCGGCTCGTATATCGCTCAAAAATTTAATTTAGAAGAGAAGGAAAGACAATTATTACTATTATGCGGATTATCCGCTTGTTTGGGTGCAACGTTCAATGCGCCAATCGGAGCGACTTTATTCGCAATCGAAATCATTCGGCCAAAAATCTCGCTCAAAGTGTATCCGATCATTCTGATTTCAACCGTCGCTTCGATCTTCTTCAATTATTTCACCGTTGGAGATACCGTCTTGTTAAAACAATCATTGATTCTGGATTTTATCGATTGGAATTTCATTGCTTTGAGCCTTTTGATTGGGATTTTTTGCGGGATCTTTTCCGCCCTTTGGATTCGCATGTTCTACAATGTTGAAATCAAATTACACAAGAAGTTTGAAATTTTCAACATTCCATCAAAATATCAGCCCGCATTCGGAGGATTGTTGGTTGGTCTGTTGTTGTGCGTTATTTATATGCTCGTGGGGGATAACTGGATCTCGTATTCAATTTCGGGATACACATTAAAGCCAATGAATGAAATTCTAAACGGTAATCTTCTCTCCGGCGAGCCCACGGTTGTATTTGGCATCCTTATTATGATAATGGTATTTAAAATAATAGGAACTGCATTTACATTGGGTTCCGGCGGTTCGGGCGGGGTTTTTGCACCCACGTTGTTCATCGGAATGTTTTTCGGGGCCGCTTTTGGGATTTTGTCCGAAATCTTGCTTCAGATCCCAATCGAATATGAAATAGCGTTCTCTTTGTTGGGGATGGCGGCATTTCTTTCCGGATCATATCGGGCACCATTAACCGCAATAATTTTAACGGCCGAAATCTGCGACAACTTTCTCATCGTGGTGCCTCTGATGGTAGCCTCCTCTATGGGGTATATATTCTCGTTTCTGATACAATCGGACGATATTAACCAAATGGATTTCAAATTACAAGGCATTTCTCTAAAGCATCTGTCGCTTCAATCGCTTGACAAGCACGCCGTTCACGAGTTTATGTATCCAATGAAATTTTTCAACACCGCCCAAGTTAACACGCCTATCCCAAAAGCGATTGAATTGATGAAAAAGAACACAATCACCGCATTACCCATTTTGAATAAAAATAAATATATCTCTTTGGTCGTAAATCGAGATATCAAAGAATTCCAAGAACAAAATTTAAATTGGGAAAGCTGCACCATGAAAGATCTCATTAAATTTTTTCAAATGAAGCCGAACATCATGGTCACCAAGAGTACGCCATTGCTGGAAGCGGTAACATTAATGGCGCTAAACGATATCTCCAATTTGCCGGTGGTAGAAAAGGATGTAGATGATTCCTTAAAGCTTGTAGGATGGTTCGATAACAAAATTTTATCGAAATTGGAAAAAGAAGGATTAAACACAAGGACCGAAAACGCAAAAAATAATGAGCATGCATTTGATTTGGATGACACCCAAAATCTTTTTGAATGATTCTTTTAAGAAACAAGAAGAAATCGATTTAAGATTCTTTTTTAACGCTTAAATTGGCTAACGCCTTGAGATTTTCCTTCATCATGTTTCTCTCGATAAAAAATATATTCAACGGTTCAATTTTTTCATCAGTTCATGGATCCTATCGCTGAGAAACATCTCATTATGCTTGTTACCATTGCATATCATAATAAATTCGAGGAAGAGCCGTGTAAAATAAAAGATCTTATTTCTAAGCTCAATTCCACCCAGCAATCGGTCTCTCGGCATCTCATCGAACTTGAAAAAGAACAATATATCAAACGATCCTTGGATCGCAAAAACCAAATTATCCAACTCACGGATAAAGCAATGAGTACTCTAAGGGGGCATTACGACACCTTGCACATGATATTTAGCGATTTAACGAATGGGTCCCTTGAATTTTCAGGCATAATCAACTCCGGCTTAGGCGAAGGCGCATTCTACGTTAAAATACCGCAATATTTATCCCAATTCAAGACACTTTTAGGCGCAGATCCCTATCATGGGACATTGAATGTATATTTGAATGATGAAAATAATCAAATCGACCGATTTTATAATGTAATAAAAAATCTAAAATCAAAAAAGATAAACGGTTTCACGACAAGCGAAAGGACCTATGGCGCCGTTGAATGCTTTGAAGCGTTTATTAGCCCTTATGATAAACCCGAACATCGCGAACGATGTTTTATTTTAAATATACATCGTACTTCCCACAAATATGGTACGTTGGAGATCATTAGTGATAAATATTTACGAGGTGCCTTGGGATTACAAGATAATTTCAAAGTAATAATAACGCTTGTGAAATAGATAGAACAAGCTTTTAATCTTTGTTCGAGTTTTTTTATATATTTTCCTTTTAATTGAAATTAGCGGTGCTCCTTAATCATGAACAATGAAAAAGACCTTGCGTCGGAGCCGACGCCGCGATATGATTACCGTTCGGTTCCGATGCGGATAAAAGAAGAAAAGGGATTAACCTTTAAGACATCTTTTCGGCAGATTCTGAGTTATATGTTTTTACAATACAAATGGATTTTTATTCTTACCGTTATCTTGTCAATTATCCAATCCGGGATGTTTGTTTTGCTTCCTGTGTTGGCGCAAAAAACCATAAACGACTTGTTGGCGACCGGAGATATGCGCGGAGTTATTATTAATTTATTATCGATCATTGCATTGATGTTCACGCTTGCTTCTCTCATGTACATAAAAATCTATGCGGCTAACTGGATGGGGGCAAATATCATTCGAGATTTGCGCAATGACATGTATGGAAAGATTCAACAGCTCAATTACACGTTTCTGGACACACATATGGTAGGCGACTTGATGGCAAGAAATACCGCAGATATTAACCTCTTGAAGCAATTAATATCAAACCAATTGGCCTTGTTTGTCAGACAAGCGTTAACTTTTGTGTTTGCCATCGCCGCGATGTATTACATCAACCCCGTTCTTTCCACATACATTATCATTACACTTCCGTTTATTTTTCTGGTCATGTTGTATTACCGAAAAAATATTAAACCGATAATGGAAAAGTCGAGAGAATCCAATTCCGATCTCACCTCGGTCGCAAAAGAAAATATTTCCGGAATGAGAATCGTTCGGGCTTTTGCGATGGAAGATTACGAAATTAAAAAATTCGATAAACAGAATAAAGAATATTACCGCTACAACATGGATTTGATCAAATGGGCAACATCATTTGAACCATTTGTTCGCCTCCTAACGAATATTGCGGTGGTTTTTGTCATCTATGAAGGCGGAAGACTTGCTTCCCTCGACATGGGGACGGTTCAAGTGGGAGACCTCTTCGCTTTGATTTTACTCGCGGATTTTTCTGTTGAACCATTATTCTTTATTTCAAAGTTTTTGGGAGATATGGGTAAAGTTGGGGTGACATGCGACCGTGTGGTCGAGATTCTAAACTCGAATCAAATCATTCCCCAAATAAAGGAGGCTGTAGATAAGAAGATTGACGGAGAAATCGAATTTCAAAATGTGTGGTTTTCGTACAACAACGATGAGCATTATATTTTAAAGGACATCAATTTCAAAATCGCAGCCGGGGAAAGCATCGCGATCTTGGGCGGCACCGGGTCGGGCAAATCTACCCTCGTAAAATTAATCCCCCGATTTTATGAAGCGGATAAAGGTGCGATTTTAATCGATGGGATTAATGTGAAACAATGGAATAAACACACATTACGGTCGCAGATAGGATATGTTTCTCAAGAGGTGTTTCTATTCTCTCGAACGATTCGAGAAAATATCGCCTTGGGGCATCCAGAAATTCCGCTTGAGGAAATAATCAAGGCGGCAAAACTTGCAAATATTCATGATTTTATCGATTCGCTTCCCGAAAAGTATAATACTATCGTCGGGGAACGGGGAGTCACCTTAAGTGGAGGCCAAAAGCAGCGAATTGCCATAGCAAGAGCATTGGTCATCAAACCCAAAATCATCCTTTTTGATGATGCCACATCCGCAGTTGACGTGGATACAGAATTTCAAATCCAAAAATCGTTTAAAGATATGTTCAAAGGAAGTACATCGATTCTAATCACCCAAAGATTGTCTACGATCCGTCATGCGGATAGAATTTTTGTCTTCGAGCACGGAAAGATTTCTCAGATGGGCACACACGAACAGTTAATTGCAGACAGCCAAGGAATTTATTATAAACTTTTTAAAACATTGAAAGTGGAGGAGTTGAACTAAATATGGTCGATCTCATGAGTGTAAGTTCCGATGATGATTATGATGAACACGGCAAATTAAAACAACGGCCGAGACAATATTCGGATTGGTATGTAATCAAAAGAATTTTCTCATTTATCACACGAGGGAAATATAAACGAAGAGCAATCTTTCTTTTGATCTTATCCGTTGTGGGCGCTATCATCGGGTATTTCAGACCGCTTCTTATTCAAGATATCATCAACGTAGGATTAGGAGGAGGATTCCCCGGCGCGGTAGTCAATTTTGAAGTAATCAGAAGAGATTCCATTTACATGCTCATTGTAGCCGTATTGTCGATCTTTCTGTGGTTTTTCACATCATTTCTGATACAGCATCTCGCAAACCGCTCGATGTTCGAAATGCGAAAAGAGATGTTCGATAATCTTCAACGTCTTTCATTTGATTACTACTACGCAAAAGACAGATCCATCGGAAAGCTCATATCCTACATGAGCAATGATGTTGAAACCATTCAGGAACTGGTGCAATCCGGCTTGTTGAATGTTATCGCAAATATTTTTCGGTTGGTCGGTGCACTCGTGCTGATGGTTCTCATCTCTTGGAAACTTACTCTTGTCTCATTTGGCGTGGCCGGGGTAATTTTGGTTGTCGGTTACAAGGTATTCAAAAAGGCTCGAGTCTTTTTTGTTCTCCTCAGGAGAAGAGTGGCTGCGGTCACGGGGCATTTAAATGAAGGCCTTTCGGGAATGCGCGAAATCAAAGCCTTTGCTATCGAACAATTCGATTTTGAACAATTCAAAGAACTCACAGAGAAAGAACGGCAAGTAACCATGAAATCCATTAAACTCTTTTCGCTCATGCCCGGCATGATAATCGTGATAATCGGGGTTGGATTGGGTATCATTCTCGCCAGCGGAGGCTATTTCATTGTACAAAGAGAGTTGATGGCCGGAGATGTGCTTGCATTTGCTTTGTTTTTGATCCAATTTATGGCCCCCCTTATTGAAGTGGTTAACCTCTTTACGATGGTACAGAATTCCACCGCCGCGGGAGAACGGATCATCGGCTTGATTGAAACCAAAACATCGATTTCGGACAGCGAAAATGCGGTGGACGTTCAATTGCACGGCAAAATCGATATTGAAAATGTGGATTTCCGGTATACCGAAGAATTACCGATTTTGAAAGATTTTACGATGAATATCAAACCCAAAGAGCGGGTTGCAATAATTGGATATACGGGGGCGGGAAAAACCACCATCATTAACCTGTTGATGCGCTTTTATGACATAAAAGGCGGCTCAATTAAATTTGATGGCAAAGATATCAAGGAGATCAAACTAAAATCTTTGAGAAGTCAAATCGGGTTAGTGTTCCAAGATAATTTTCTCTTCTCCGGAACCGTTAAAGACAACATCAAATACGGAAAACCCGAAGCCACCGATGAAGAAGTGATGCGGGCAGCAAAAGAAGTCGGAGCTCATGAATTTATTATGGATCTACCAAAGGGATACGATACAGAAGTCCGGGAACAAGGCAATTTGCTTTCGGTCGGACAAAAACAATTAATTGCACTTGCACGAGCGTTGTTAATTGATCCCCCGATCCTCATTCTGGATGAAGCCACCTCCGCCGTGGATCCGTATTCCGAACATGTTATAAGAATGGCATTGGAAAAACTGCTCAAAGGTCGCACCAGTATCTCCATCGCACACCGTCTTTCAACGATTTTGAACTCGGATACCATCTATGTCTTGGACAAAGGAAAAATTGTGGAAGTAGGAAACCATCAATCGCTTCTGCAGAAAAAGGGATTGTATGCATTTTTATATCAGATGCAGTTTAGAGATGCCTACAAATATGCGGAAACAAAGATTAGTGAAGAGCGTCGTAAAATTTAACCTCAAAAAATTGTCGATAAGCCCGGGCTATTCCATTCGTATCGCAAAAAAGAGTATCGGGGTAATACGTTTATGTGGCGGCCCGCCTAGTTATTTTTTTCCAATTCTTTTATAATTCTTTGGATGACCGGAGGTATTTTCTCGACCTCTTTGTAAAATTTTTCGTAAACATCGCCCGGATCGTTGATATCTCCTGATAGGCCAACCGCTTCCGTGAATAGAAAAATTTTTCCCTCATATTTATCAAGAGACTCGAATAAGATGCTCATTTTAAGTTTTTTCAAACAATAATCGTTCATGCAAAGAATTAAATCGTAACCTTGTGCCAAAAACGGGGTAACAATAGTTACACGATACACATCATAGGTTCTGTAATCGTTTTGCTGGAGGTAGCTGATTGCCCGAACACTCATTTCGTTACTTTTTCTTTTAATGCCCATCGCCTTTACGGAAATTTCCCGAACGCTCATCTTTGAGGAGTTTTTGATAGCCGCGCGAAGCATAAATTCCGCAATCGGACTCATCTGCGTGTTATCATCATCGATGATCAAGATTTTTTTGATATTCTTCCAATTCACCGTCATTGAATGCACCTATTCTTTGGGCTCGCTAATTTGAAGAAATTTTCCATCGTAAAATAGGCTTGCGATTTTTTTTGAACATTCATCGATTTGTTCCATTATTTCAAAATATGGGCCTTTCGGCATTCCATAAGGGTCTTCTATATCTCCTTTTTCACCCGCCGCGGCCCTATAGCTCATAATTTTCGCATTTTTTGCCATTCTTTTAACGCTATCAATCATATTCAACTCCATCGTTAAGATCAGATCTTGATCTTTGAGTATTTCGGGGCTCGTTCGACGTGAAATGAATTCTTTTACAATAATTCCTTTCGTTCGCAGAAATCCTTCAGAGTAGCTTTCCATCTCGGTGTAATATCCACCTTGCAAGCCTGATGAGCTCACCTCTACCGAAATCTCCGATTTTCTTTGGTTTTTTTCGAGATTCAAATAATGTTGTAAAAGAAATTGAGCGGCAGGACTCCGTGCGATGTTTCCTAAGCAGATCACATGAATTCTGAATTTTTTTTTCATGAAAGAGGTAAAAAAAAACACGATTAAAAACTTTTCATTCTCGCCATGTTTGAATGTGCAACTTTCGCATGAGCTTCGCACCGCTTGTACCCACCGGAATTAAGATCAGACTCCAAATCCAGAAGAACCCATAAATTATCCTTTTTATTTTGGAATCGGGAATTCTCTTATAAAAAATTCCGAAAATCAGCTCGATTATTGAAAGTCCCATCATGACCCAGAAAATGGTACGCGCTGTAAGCAAAACGCTCATCGTGAGATACGGATACGTCATATCCAACATCACCGTGGTGAAATAGAATGTTAGAAGAATAAGGAACAACAACAACCCGACCCAGTGCGAGCCAATTCCGATTAAAATCTGCCCAATTTTTTTATTTATTGCTTCGGTCGCAGCAAGGGTTGAATCAATGGCTTGCGTTGGTTCAGAGTCCTTGCGTTGTATCATTTCGTTTTGCTCTTGCTGTTGAATTTTTACGAGTCTTTTAACGAGTTGGATTTCATAAAGGCCGTAATATGTGCCGATAGGGAAATAGAACAATTGGAACAACGAAACTAATGCGGCAATCGGCAGTGCCTTTTTCATTATGCGATTTCCCCAAATTATCAAAATTGCTCCAACCAAGCATTGAATGACTAAGAAACTTGTCAATATAATAAAGATACTATTCCATATATCAAAATTCTTTAAGCTAAAATCGAGAATCGGAGGAAAATAAAGAAGATCCATCGTTGTTATTATGCTTAGATTGAGAAATAGATACAGCAAGAGGAGATAAGGGATTTGAAAGAAGCCGGAAACCATGAATGACCTTCTTAATTGTTTGATCAGGCTTTCTTCATCTTCTTTTCCGTGTCTTTTGCATTCTTCATTTTTTTCCATTTAAATTGCCTCCATTGTGATGATGGGATAAGGATTAATAATATTGGCTAGCAGATGCGCATTTTCAAGCGATCCGGAGTATAAAATGAACTCGAATCGTGAATTATATTGAACTTCGGTTTCCAAGAACCGCATCTCCGAGCCCTTCTGGTGCCAACGAACCGAAATATGTCGGACCGAATTATTTTTGATGATTGCATATTGTTTTTCGGGATTATAAAGAAGGCCGTTGCTCAAAGGAAGATGCATCTGATAATTCTCGTTTCCGACCATTTTCGGATGAAGATAATCGCTTCTTACAACCCGAACGGTATGGTTTTCATCCAAACTTGGGGAATACAAAGCTTGGGTCCAATTATCCGCGAATCCGATTTCATTTATCTTCTTTAAGCCTCCGCATGCCGCAGAATTATTGATCGGAAGCAAGGTCGAATACGATTGTGTTTGATTCACGTAGAGCCCTCTGCGGCCCGGAAATTCAACAATAAGTCTAAATATATTAAACGATTTAAGAGAGTCGATACCGGCCTCTTTGGAGAAGAATTGGATTTGTTCCCGGGTAATTGAAACGTT
>CAZUTM010000013.1:0-48756 GCA_964623665.1 uncultured archaeon | reverse complement strand
TTTAATACCGGGATTCATCGATCCGCATGTCCACCTTCGCGGCTTCGATCAAGAACACAAAGAAACGCCCGAAACGGGAACCAAAGCGGCAATAAAAGGCGGGGTGACTACCCTATTGGCCATGCCGAATACTCAACCAACATTGTCTACGATGAACAGAATCTATGATTATATGGAAAAATACTCCACGATTTATACCAACGTAGGATTGATCGCGGGTCTTTTTTCCGATACCACAGAATCCGAACTCTTAAAAATGTCGAATTGGGGCGTTTATGGACTGAAAATTTATCCCGGAGGACAAAGTCAATCATTTCCTTTGCCGTGGCCTCAATATGAATATAAATCCAAATCCATGACAAAATTACATGAAAATGATAAACAAATATGGGTCAATCTCTTCGCAATATGCCAAAAACTAAATTTGCCCATTCTATTTCACCCCCAAATCCCGATTGCAACCAATGAAATGAAGTTGGAGTATGAAACACAATTAAAGCAATCACATACTGAACCAAATCCGGAATTGATTGCCCACTCAAACCAATACTCCGAAAACAACGAATACCTCTTCGGAGAACATATCAAGTCGATACTCCAAAAAGCCGCAGATACACACCAAGCAAGCCCCCAAATCCATATTTGTCATGTTTCAACCCCTTTATTGCTTCAAGTTTTGAAAGAAAGGGATAATAAACTCGCTAAAATTATATTTGAAGTAACCCCGCACCACATGTTGCTTAACCATGCTCAGCAATTCATTAAACCATCACATGGAAAAGTGCTTTGTCCGCTCAGAAGTCCGGAAACGCAGATTAAAATGTACGATCTTGTCTCGGAAGGAAAATTCGACGTGATCGGAACAGATCACGCACCCCACAGCATCGAGGAAAAGGATAGACCCTTTTATGAAGCCCCATCCGGATTTCCGGGCGTCGAACTCCTCGTTCCTTTGCTTCTCACCGAAGTCTTTTCCAAAAGATTATTTTTATCGCAAATCGTATTTAATTGTTGTAAAAACCCCGCCGAAGTATTTGGGATCCCGAACAAGGGCCAGATCGAACCCGGATTTGACGCAGACTTTATCCTCGTTGAAAAAACCCCACCATACAAAATCGAAAACGAAACCCTTTACACAAAATCGAAAATCGGACCCTATCACGGAAAAACACTCATAGCAAGAGTAAAAAAAACTATAATCGCAGGAGAAATTGTATTCGACGCGGATACAGATACAACCCTAGCCCGAGGAAATTATATACGAAAACAATCAATATAAAGAACATACAACGGCCTTTAATCGAAGAAATTATCCATTTAGATTCGGCTCGCAAAAGCTTTATTTTTTACCTCCGCTAACTCTTATATATGCAATTGACTGAAGAACACGGCAAAATGCTCCTGAAGTATGTGAGAGAAAACTTGACCTCATATATCAAAACCAAAAATCAGATTCCCGTTCCGGAAGAATTCAAAACGCTTTTTGCCGAAAAACAAGGCGCGTTCGTCACATACAAAAAAAAGAACAAAGTTGAATTGGATCTGCGAGGATGCATCGGGATCGTGCTCCCCTATTATCCGTTATTTGAGACCATCAAAAAAATGTCCATATCGGCAGCGGTCGAAGATCCGAGATTTCCGCCGATCAAAGAAAGCGAACTGGATAAAATCGTTATCGAAATTTCGGTGCTTTCCGTTCCAGAACAAATAATAGTAAATTCACCAGAAGAATATCTGTCGAAAATTACAATTGGTGTAGATGGCCTCATCGTGAAAAAAGGATCTCACTCGGGGTTGCTGCTTCCCCAAGTACCCATCGAACAGAATCCGGTATGGGATGTGAAAACCTTTCTGGAACATACATGCATGAAAGCCTGGCTTCCGAAAGATGCATGGAAAGACATTAAAAATACGAGAATCGAAAAGTTCTCGGCGCAAATCTTCAATGAAGAACATTAAAAGCTAAATTTTATATACATATTTTTTCTTCTTCTCAACAGAGGTAAACACAAATGAAGATCGGAGCCATCCCGGATTTTATCATTGAAGATCAGTTAAAACAGATTATAAAAGCCGACATTCCATATGGAGATATCACATCTTCCATAATCCCAGAAAATCATCAATCCAACGCGAAAATAATATCCAAATCAGAGGGAATCATTGCGGGAATCGCTGTCGCAGCATCTATCACAAAATTATTTCATTTACACATCGAAACGCTCAAAATTGATGGAGATCCCATCAAAAAAGGAGATGAAATCATCCATATTTCGGGCAACACCCGCTCAATCTTGATGGCTGAGAGAACTATGCTTAATATTATGATGAAAATGTCCTCCATTGCCACTAGCGTTCATTCGATGGTAACAACCATACAACAAATGGGATTGAAAACCATTGTTGCTGCAACGAGAAAAATCACGCCCGGATTCGGATACTTTGAAAAAATGGCATTCGCCATCGGAGGAGGCGACACACATCGATGGGATTTAAGCGACATGGTCTTGCTTAAGGATACTCATAGAGACATCTTTAATGAAAACATCGAGCGTTTAATAAAAGAAGCAAAAAGAAACACCTCATTCAGTAAAAAAATTGAAATTGAAATCGAAAACCCAGACCATGTTGAAATCGCATTAAATGAAGGTGCCGATATCATTATGCTTGACAATATGAAGCCTGAAACCATACAAAAAATAATCACCGCCCTTAATCAAAAATACCCCCAACGAAAAACGCTCATCGAAGCATCCGGAAATATCGGCCCGAAAAATTATTTGGACTACGCTAAAACGGGCGTTGATCTCATTTCTACATCGCAACCGATATTCACGCCGGATAAAATTATTGATTTATCATTAAAAATAATCAAAGAAAACATATAAAAAAAGCGTTTTAAAAAAATCGTGGTGTAATCGTGGCATTCCCAAAGAATATCCACAGCATATACAGAACGTGGATAATTCGGTTCACGATAACTTTTTTGCGGTTTTTTATGTTTAATAACGAGAATCGTTTGAGAAATCTTTTTTTGCGATTCATTTCTATGGTAAATTATATGAAATCTGCAATTAAATCGATGATCTTAACACTTTTATTAGTAATCCCCACAGTAGGAATAGTTTCCATTGAATATCTCTCATATATGCATGATGACGACAATAACGGGCCTTGGGTTACATTTTTCGACGATAAAGTGAGTATTTCTTGGGAGCGAGAGATCTTGCACTCCGGAAGCGTGAAATATGGGCTTAATGCAAACGAATTTACAGAGGAAAAATCAACGGCAAATCAATCCAAAATCCATCATGTCATATTGGAAGGATTATTACCGGATTCCATCTATTTCTACGAGGTATATGCAGAATCGGTAAAAATAGGTAGCGGATCGTTTAAGACAGCATCTCAATTACGCGAAGATTTTTCGTTTGTGGTAATCGCGGATACCCAGCAGCCAAAAATTGCGGTGGGCGGCTATCCATCCATCGCTCGAGAAATTTCAAAGGGAGACTATCGATTTGTGGCCATCGTGGGCGATTTGGTGGATAAAGGAACGGAAAAAGCACATTATAACAATTTTTTCAAGAATTCGGAACGCTATTTTCAAAAAACAGCATTAATCCCTGCGTTGGGGAACCATGATAATCATGCGCAAGGCCCGTGGTTCAAACAATATTTTAAAAATAACGGAAACCGCACGCTTTTCTTCTATTCATTCAACTACAGCACTGTGCATTTCACGATTCTGCAATTTACGTATGCATACGAATATGAATTTTCCGAAGAACAAATAAATTTTATCAAAAATGATTTGTCGAATGCACAAAACGCGAATTATAGAATCGTTATGTTTCATTGCCCCGTGTTGGGCACCGGGTTCTACAATTACAATCAGCGCTTGATGCAGAGATTGGTCCCAATTTTGGAAGAAAATAACGTGACCGCGGTATTTTCGGGCCATGAACATCACTACGAAAGAACGAAATTCGCAAATATCACATATTTTGTGGTCGGAACAGGCGGAGGAATTCAAGATCCGGGACTCACATCTTTACCGGGAACCCAATGTCTTAGTGCTTTGCCTTGTTATACCGTTGTATCGCTTAATCAATCCGGACTCTATTCGAAAACACTCACTTCCTACGGGAAGATCATTGATGAAACAAAATTGGGGTAGTTGATCGATATGATGTTTAGAGTACAAACCTTTTCATTAAGCCCGTATATCGGTGCAATCATGGGGCTTTTGGGCCATTTTCTCTTATTGTTATACTCACTTTGGTTGAAAAAATTTGAGAACGAGCCAAAGATCATTGAGAACAAAATATGGAAATACTTCAAAGGAATAATTCATTTATTCTATATGTATATGGCTATCCTTATGATAGATCTTTCGGTCTTCTGGATTGCCGGCCAATGGATATACGACGATTGGCAGTATCAATTACCGTCCGTGATGATTTCGATGATTTTCGGAATACAATACCTTTGGGGATCGATCTTTCGCTCTTTTAGTCGATATAAATTGATGATATTCGGATACTTGTCGATTTCGACCTTGATTATACTCCATTGGTATATCCCGCAAAATATGCCGATCAAACAATCATTTGATACAATATCATTTCCAATTCTGACTGCTCTTGGAATATATACCTTGATCGCTGCGTTGGGATTAAAATTTCCGAAAATATATCGTTTTGATAAACATTCAGTCACATTGAGCGATAGATACGATACCATTTTCACGAACACATGGAACTGGATTTGCTTCTTCATCGCTTTAGTTGAAGTATGGGCAAAATTTCGAGGAATCTCGATCCTCATATTTTGATCCGGACCATTTTCGATTTTTGTCCATACATTAAAAAAAAGAAGGGATAGAGGCATTCCCAAAGAATATTCACGTGGAATTCTGAACGTGGAATATTCTGTCTATCGAAACTTTTTTTAGGAATTTTTTTTTATGTTTATTAGGATTTTAATCAAACTTTGCTCGGGTATTTTTCTTTGGTTTTTCGACCATACTCACATTTTTCTCTGTTGGCACAATACTGACATTTGATTTCTTGGCCATCTTGAATGCCGATTTTTCCCCGGCCGATTCCAAACATCGATGTCACCGACTTGCTCGGATACATCATCATCGAGTCGGCTAATCTAATTCCGAGGGACTCACCATCTAGAAGAGAAAACACGATTTTTTGCTCTTTAATGGGCCATTCGGTCGAACCTGGCTCACAATGGGGGGTTTTTTTATACCCGAGTTCGATAAACCGATCCATGATAGAAAATTCCAATTGTTCTCTGCAGTTTGAGACCGTCCATGAGCCCAGAGCATCCAAAAGTGTTGCTTCGGTGATATTTCGATTATTCTGCAATTCGCTTAGATGAAGATCAAATTTTTCTCCAATGGTACAACCCATTATAATCGCGTATTCACACCCTACCATGAATTTTGCCACCGGTCCTCCGCCCAATTTGATGCCGTCTTTGAGAACCACTTTATCATGGTCGATTCCCTCCATCGGTATCTGGATCCAACCTCCGATCGGCGAGATTATGGTGGGAAAGTAATCCAAGATTTTTTTAAAGATTTGATTGATCTTTTCTCTTCTAAGCAAAGGCGCAAATGATGGATTCAAAGATAAAAAAGAGTCTAAAGAGAAATTGAATTCAAATTCCCGATAGATCTTTGTTTTATATTCGGACACTATATTTCACCCAAAATTTTTTCGAGATACTTCTTTCCTTCGATAATTCCCTTTTTCTTCATATCCTCGCTTCCATAATAATCTCCATCTTCATGTTCGAGGGATAAAACGCCGGTATAGCCATTATCCTTCAATGCGGATAAATATTCTTTCCAATTAATTCCGCCACGGCCTGGAATTACGTATCTATAGACCCCTTTTCCATATACCCCTGCAAATTTCAGTCTTTCTTTATCGATGAGGGTATCTTTTGCATGGGTGTGGAAAATTCGGTCTGAAAATTCATCAACCACAATCGCGGGGTCTACCGATTGCCAAAAGAGATGGCTTGGATCGAAGTTTAAACCGAAATTTTTGGGCATATTCATGAACATCTCTCCGAAGATCTCCGGAGTTATCATCAAATTGCCGCCTTCAAAATGATAATCCTTTTTCATCGGGCAATTTTCTATCGCGATCTTCACATTTCGCTGTTGAGCATACTCAGCCATCGGTTTAAACACAGAATAAAATTTCTTCATATTACCCTTGTAATCCATAGAATTATCATAGCCCACAAAAGTGCTTATACAAGATATGCCAAGGTTTCCCGCGGCATCGATGATTTCATATGTTTGTTTATTTGCGATTTTTCTCAAAACTCGATTTTTGTGAAGATTATTTGGATATCTACCCAAAGCGGTAATGGTAATTTCGTATTTTTTACACAACGAACGGACGGTATCCGGATTCATTTTAATAACTTCATCCACATGATGGCCGCCCAATTCGGCATACTTGATCCCTTCTTGATGAAGCCAATGAAACACATCTTCTAGCTTCGCCTTCAAACAATGAGTTAAAACGCCTACTTCCATATAATAAATCAAATTAAATTCCTTAAGAAGTATTCTGTTCGAAGAATTTGAAGGATCCAAGGGAGATGCAGTTCGCTTGGATGCACCACGAGTTCACAAAAAGCATAGGCTTATTATTAATCTGTTATTTTCGAAATTATTATGCTGAGCGACATCGAGATTGCACAAAACACTTCATTGAAAAAAATAAATGAAATTGCTAACAAAATGAATATCCCCGAACACCTTTTGATGCTGTACGGGGACTACAAAGCGAAAATTAATATATCTCTCTTAAAACAAATGGACACTCGGCCAAACGGAAAATTGATTTTGGTTACCGCCATCAATCCAACACCCGCAGGCGAGGGAAAAACCACCACAAGCATAGGACTTGCCCAATCTCTTTGTGCCCTCGGAAAAAAAGCGGCAGTCACCATTCGGCAGCCATCTCTCGGCCCCGTGTTCGGAATCAAAGGCGGAGCCGCCGGCGGAGGATTTGCTCAAGTTCTTCCGATGGAAGATATAAACCTTCATTTTACCGGGGATAATCATGCTATAACGGCAGCCCATAATATGCTGGCCGCTTTAATGGATAACGCTATCTTTCAAAAGCGCATTTCGATGGATCTGAAACGAATTCTGTGGAATCGAGTGCTCGATGTTAATGATAGGTCCTTACGGAAGGTGATTGTGGGGCTTGGAGGGCCAAAAGACGGGGTTGTGAGAGAAACCGGGTTTGATATCACCGCAGCCTCTGAAATTCAAGCCATATTATGCTTATCGAATAATCTTGGCGAACTCAAAGAAAAAATCGGAAAAATCTTGCTGGGCTTTTCACCTGAAGATCAGCCCATATATTGCAAAGATCTCAATGTTTCAGGGGCGATTGCATTGTTGCTCAAAGATGCGATTCATCCGAATCTCGTCCAAACCACCGAACATACGCCCGCTTTTATTCATGGAGGTCCGTTTGCAAATATTGCTCAAGGAACCAATTCTATTTTAGCGACCAAGATGTCGATGAAATTGAACGATATCACGGTGACCGAAGCTGGTTTTGGTGCCGATCTCGGAGCAGAAAAGTTTTTTGATATTGTATGCCCATATGGAGGGTTTAAGCCCGATCTTGTTGTGCTGGTAAGCACCGCCCGGGCATTAAAGATGCATGGCGGCGTTCCATTAGACAAAGTGAAAGAGCCGAATATCGAAGCACTCAAGAGAGGCTTAGCCAATCTGGGAAGGCATCTTGAAAACATGAAAAAATTCGGAATGGATGTGGTTGTTGCAATTAACCGCAGAGAAACCGATGATCTTGAAGAACTGAACATGATTAAAAGATTCGTGAACAATTACGGATTCGAAGCAGAAATTAGTGAAGTTTTTGCGAAAGGGTCCAAAGGCGGCTTGGAATTGGCAGCAACCGTCATCCGAAAACTTGAAGAAAATAACTCGAAATTTAAACCTCTTTATGAATGGAATATGCCGGTTAAAGATAAAATTAGAAAAATTGCGAACGAAATCTATGGAGCGGATCACGTTGAATTTTCGGTTGAAGCGGGCCATGAATTGCGAAAAATCGAATGTTTAAAATTAGATAATCTCCCGATCTGTATGGCAAAAACCCAATATTCATTTTCCGATAAACCGGAATTACTCGGTGCACCTTCAAATTATACACTGAAGGTTCGTAATATTATTATTTCATCCGGAGCGGGATTTTTGGTGCCTCTGACCGGAGATATCTTGAGAATGCCCGGACTATCGAAGGAACCCTCCGCCGAACATATGGATATTGACGATAACGGAAAGATTACCGGGTTATTTTAATTCAATTGTTTCATCACCATTTTTTATTATTTTTGTCTTGGCACCTATAATATTAATAGAAGAAAGAAAAAAGAGAGGCGCGAAAAAATTAAAGAAAGGTGATTAAACGCACTTATTCAATTTTTACGTCCACTGCCTCATCAAGCGGATTCTTTACAGTTCCTATGATTCGAAGCAATCCGTTGTCGTAGTTGGCTTTAATCGAATTAACGTTCACGAGGAAAGGAAGTGCCTCGGTTAAACAATAGTATCGGGTTTCGGATTGCTCCGCTTCAATGTTGAACATATCTTCAAGGAATTTGATGTTGATTTTTTCTTTCTTCACACCCGGAAGGTGTACTTCTAACTCAAATTCCTTGCTTTCGGAGTTCATGTTCAAATAGTAGGTCGGGAACAATCGGTATTTTACCATCCGCTTGCTTTCTACCGGAGCTGAGGATTTGCTTTCTATCATCGCTTGATCTGCCATATTCAACACACCTCCTTTATTTTTTTTAATCGACTTGAATCGATTTGGCATCGTCTAACGGGCTTCGAATTTGTGCCCTTATTTTCAAGAGACCTTCGCTATATTCAGCGGTTGTCTTGTTCGGCACAATTTCTGCACCGAAACCTGCGTTTGCGCGATATTCCAAATCACCACGATCCGCGGTCAAGTTGAACCATTCGGGTAATACTTTGAGGCAAATAGAGTCTTCTTTTGCACCCGGCAAAGCGATTTCGATGTAAACTTGATTGGTTGTATAGTCGGTCTCTCGGTACACGTCGGGCAAGATCCATGATTTTTTCTTTTTCTCTTTTCCTTCTTCAGTTGCCTTCTTGCATGTTTCTGTTCGATCCTTTCCATTAATAGGTACAATATACGCGTCTTGTAAAGGGTCGTGTCGCTTTAATTCGACTCTCAAGAGTCCTTGTTCATATTTGGCAACAATCTTGTCCGGTTCAATTTCCATATTTAATTCGAGATCCAATCGATACATAATATTGTCTCGAACACCCCGGAGCATAAAGAAGTCTTTCAAGGCTTTAATATTAACATTTTCCTTTTTTACTCCGGGTAAAGCAACTTCAATGATTAATTTGTCCTTTCCTTCGGTCCATGCGCCGTATTTCGGTCGCACTTGAATTTTTCTTTCTCCGGCCTTCGATTCTGCAACTGGTTGCTTTTTTACTTCTTCGAGCGACATTTTTACCACCTTTTTTTTATTTTAAAATTTGAAGAATTGGATATTGTGAACTATTAGTTCACTAATTCTATTATCGTAACGAGCGTATTTAAATTTTTTGTGCCCTTGAATTCCCCATAAAAAAAGCCATTTAATTGAGAATTGAAAAGATCCCATTTTTAAATCACATAAATTTGAGGATTAATTTAATTGCAAACCAAATCTATTTTGGATTTCATCTACCTCTAAGATTTTTTATTTTGATCCAGATAAACAAAGTTTTTTTTCTAATCTTCAATTTTTCACACCCACTAGTGATAAATCATGAAACTGTTATTGATTCACTCCGATGGGGTTGAAATGGAGAAAAAGGCCAAAGCAATGGCTAAACCCCAAGAATATGATAAAGATAAATTAAAATTGGATGGCCTTGTTCTTGTTGCATACGTTTCGGTCGAGGATCAAGATACTTTCGATGTTGATATCATTTCAAATCAAGCCGTAAACGAAATCATGAATGCAATTGAGTTGATCGAAACATTTCCGCAAAGAATTCAGCAACAAAACGAAGAAATCAAGAAATTTAACGATGGATTGGCTAAGCAGCTCGAATTATCAAAGACCAATCAGAAAGTAAAACCGCCCACAGAACAACCAAAAGAATTCAAGACTCTTATCTTGGATCCTAAATATTACAAAGTGGAAAAGATATTGGTATATCCATGGGCCCATCTTTCCAATTTTCTCAGCTCGGACAGCAATGCAGCGGATGTTATTCCCAAAATTGCCGAATTGCTGAAGCAAAAGGGAAGAGATGCATATTATTCCCCTTTCGGATGGTATAAATCATTCAGGATCGCTTGTTTGGGACATGAAGTTGCCGAGATGTACAGAGATATTAAGTTATCGGTTACCGCGGATGAAGTAAGAGCCACATCGGTCTTTAAAATCGTTACAGAAGATGGCGAAGTCATTGATCTGTGTGACAGCAGCGAGCAATCAAAAAAGAAGATGAAACTTCCGGAGAGATATCGGGGAAAAGAGTGGAAAGATTTTCAAGACTTTGTTAAATCGGAGGTTACTGGCGTTCGTGTCGAAGAAAAGGAGGAACCTCCGCATATCGACATGATGAAACGCTTTGAAATCGCTGATTTTGATGATGCCACGGACGCGGGCAATTTACGATGGTACACACGGGGAGTAATTATGAAAAATGTCATGAAAGATTATCTCGACCATTTAATTGTTGAAAATGGTGGAATTTTTGTAGATACCCCTGTTATGTATTCAGTAAAGAATAAAAAACTCACTGCCCAAACCGCCAGATTCCCCGCTAAAACCTATTGGGTCCAGAGCGGAAATAGTCGATTTTTGTTAAGATTTGCCTCCGATTTCTTATTATTTAATATGTTTTCACAGATGAATATCCGGGAAGAAACCCTCCCGTTGAGAGCCTACGAATGGGAACAATACGCATTCAGAAGAGAACAAGCAGGAGAACTCTCCGGTCTCCGCAGACTGAGAGCATTCACCATGCCGGACCTTCACACCCTCTGTAAGGATCTTCCACAAGCTGTCGAAGAATTCCGGGCGCAGTTCCTTATGGATAACAAATGTTTGAATGATATGGGCTTGAAATCCTATATCGTAATTCGAACCACCGAAGAATTTTGGAACCAACAAAAAGATTGGATTATCGACATCATCAAATCGGAAGGAAACCCTGCGGTCATAGAACTATGGCCCGAACGATATTATTACTTCATTTTAAAATATGAACGGCCCGTTTTGGCTGCAAGCGGACAATCCTCAACGTTGTCAACCATCCAAATCGACGTGGAAAGTTCGGCAGATTTTATCGAACAATATGGAAAGAAAAGAGAAAAATACAATATCGTATATCATAAGAAAAATGGAGAAACCGGGCACCCCATCATCCTCCACAACTCACCATCGGGAGGCATCGAACGAGTGGTTTGGGCACTTCTTGAAACAAATGCACGATATGAAAAGGTTAGAGTTACCGGCTTTAAAACATGGTTAAGTCCGATCCAAGCGAGAGTGCTGAGCATTTCAAACAAGGAATTAGAATATGCCGAGTCAATTATGAAGAAATTGAACGAAAACGGGATAAGATGCGATTTCGATGACCGGGACGAAACTATCGGAAAGAAGATTCGACAAGCCGAAATCGAGTGGATCCCATACGTGATCGTTGTTGGTGGAGAAGAGTTAAAAAATAAAACCCTATCGCTGAGAAAAAGATTGGTCGGGCAGCCAATTGTAGAGAATAAAACCAGTGATGTTATGGACAATTTAAGTATTGAAGAAGTAATTAAGTTGATCAACAAGGATCTTGAAGGATTTCCGAAACGTGAATTGCCAATTCCGTTCAGATATTACCGAAAGCGTATTTTGTTTCGGCAATAACACAAAAGATCCTTTGACCAAAAGTTTTTTCTATTATCTTATAATAGTAATAATCACTGCTATAGGAGTTGATTTTTATTACCGTAGAATGGAATAAAGTGGAAAAAGAGCCCGATAAGCAACACAAGGTATTGGGTCGTTATCTCTTGGATAGGAGAGAAAAGATTGAAGAACTCGAGAATCTCAATCAAGATCTCCAAAACAAACTTAACAGCACCAAAGCGGAGTTAGAGGCAGCCAACAATAAAATAACCTACACCGAAAAACAATTGGCGGATGCTCATGAAAGTATTAACCAATTGAATGCAAAGATTCAAGATCTTCAGAGTCAATTCGAAGGCACGGTTGCGCAGAAAAACAAAGCGATTGAGGTATTGGAATCCGCTAAAGCGAAATTAACTGATGATGTGGCGAATTTATCGAGCCAATTATCTGCGACCCAAAGCGCTGCGAAAGAAGAAAGTGCCAAATTAAAGGACGAAATCTCGAAATTGAAAGCGAATCTTGCTTCTGCAAATGAAAACATAGAAAGATTAAAAGCAGAAAATGCAAAGATCTTGCAAGATTTGGCAAATACCAGAAATAATTTGGAGGGCCAAGCAGGGCAATTGGGCAAGAAACTTTCAGATGCTGAAGCGCTAATCACTAAATTAAACAACACAATCGCGGAAAAAGATGCACTAATTCATGAATCGAATACCAAATGCAGTGATATGGGGGAGAAGATCGCTCAATTGAATTCGGAAAAGAATGCATTATCCGATCAATTAAAAACTTTAGAAGCAAAACTTGCCGATACAACAGCCCAAATGAACAATCAAATTCACAGCTTGCAATCCGAATTGGCATCTGTACAAGCCGCGGCCAAATCACAATATGAACAATTAAAATCGGAGAATGATGATCTTAAATCGAAATTGGCTACCGCAAATTCAAATGTGTCCAACCTCGATGCCGAAAAGACCAAATTGGAAAAATTATTGGCAAACAAAGAAGAGGATATCCAAAAACTCACCGCAAAATTAACCGAAAAAGAAAACGTCTTAACCCAATTGGAATCCAAATTCACCGAAAAAGTCAATTTAATCGAAGAATTGGAAGCCAGAATCAAAGAATTGGAACCGCCGGTGCCCTCGACTGATTATCTTAATAAGCAAAGAATTGTCTGCCCGATGTGCAATTCAAAGGATATCAAACATATTGATGATAAGAGCAGAGTCTTAAGTTATATAGGCTACATTCCGATGTATGCAAAGAGAAACCAATGCTTGAAATGCGGATTTGAATTCGATTAAAATCAACTTTCCAATCCATTTTTTTGCGTATCTTTTTTTGCTTAGTTTTATAAAACATGCAAAAAAAAGACCGAAAAAAAGTTTCCATAGACAGAATATTCCACGTTCTGTTTAGCACGTGAATATTCTTTGGGAATGCCTCTTTGGCCCTATGATTTGTTTATTTTTTTATGTAAAATACGAAAATTCTAATCAACACACAATGCTACCAAAGGAAAACGAATACAAAAAAATTAAAAAGCGATAAAAACAGCAGATTATTCAGCGGAAGTGAAATAATCCGTATCTCGTCTCACCAATTTAACGGGAGTTCCGAAATATGTACAGTTCGGTTCGGTCTCGCTCATCGGCATCATAAAAGAACACGCCGAAACAACCACGCCCTTTTTCAATATGCAGCCCGGATAAATCACGCATTTTGCACCTACGATGACTCCATCTTCTAGCACTACTTTTTTCAAGAAGAGCTTTTCTCCTTCGAAATACCACGAAAGCACACATGCAGACTGATGTATTTTTACATCGTTTCCTATCTCAATAAGTTCTTGAGATACCCATCCCACGTTGAGAAGACAGCGTTTCCCCACCTTCACACCCATCATTATATAATTACAAAATACTTTTAACCAAGGAAATGGAACGGTTGCAGCAAGCCATCCGGGAAAAAGTCTCGCGTAATTCCTCAAACACCAATATTTGTAATCCTTGTCTTTTGGATGTCTCAGAAAAATCCCTTCCTTTATCGGATGAAGGAGTTTCAACCATCCCAATCTCACCCGAGCAACAACACAAGACCATATCAACATCACATAATACGCAATGAATGCAGCCAAGGGAGTAAGGGCCCAATATATCCAATTATCGGGTAAAAAGGACCTTGCAGAATAAGGAACGCTCGGATCGAACCACCAAAAACCTGCAAATACACCGGGCAAAATGGAAATAAATACTTGAATTAGATACGGTATCAAATGAGACCTTCGGATCCGACCATCAATTACATTTGGCCCATCCAATTTCAATTGCGTGGGTGCAGACATCTTATTTTTCAGCCTCCTTTTTTTCTATTTTTGCTTTTGGGTCGTGGACCTTTTCAACTTTTGTCTCTTGCACTTTAATCGGCAATTTTCTGGTTGCGGGGTTGCCAACATGCGTTAGATAGCCATCAAGCCGCTGATCGATATATGTTGAAGCAGATGCGCCCAAAATTGCACCTTCCTCAACAAAGACACCAGGGGCAATCAAAGCATCCGCTCCGATAATAGAATTTTTTTCAATGACTATTTTCTTGATGAGAAATTTGTCCTTGTAAATTGCGTGCGACATTATACTTCCATTTAAAGAGAGCATAACGGAATCGCCGATTTCGATGAGTTCATTATCCATCCAACCATCGTAAATACAAATATTTTTTCCCGTTTTCACCCCAAACACCCGATACACAATCATATCAACCCATGGCAACGGCATTGCCCGTGCAAAATAAATCGGCAAATAAATGGCATAAAATCGCCTACAATACCATCGAAATTCGGCGCTATTGAGTTCAAACAATCCTTCCTTGACCGGATGAAGAATCCAAAGGATCCGGATATAAATCATGGAGATAAGTACGGATAAACCCATTATTTGAAAGAAAAAACCATAAAACCACAATGGAAGAATGAGATATAATAAGGGATATTGCTTACAGCCCATGAAATAAGGCAAATTTACATAATAAAGTAAAAATCCGATTAGCCAGAACTCAAAGAATATGAACCATCGACCATATGATTCCGAAAACGCGGAACCCGTGATCGCCACAAACTTCGGATTGATTTCCTCTTCAATTTTTACCATATAATTGTAATAGATGCAGTAAAAATAAAGCTTGTGGTAAATCCTTTCGCGAGATAAAAGATTAAAAACCTTAAACGAAAAAACGGTTTATGAAGCCAAAATAGATTTTAATTATGGACTTTCACGCTTTGGTTCTTTTACTACCTTTGCTTTCAGCGTCATTCTCTTTCAATTTCAAAAATGAATTAAAATATCAAAATGTCGATCTTAGAATCCCGAAAAAGAAAAGAAAGATAATTATTTTTCATGCAATCATTTGTATATTGCAACTTCACAGATGAATGGGGCGTTTTTAAGATTGAAAATTGGTGGAATCTAAAAAATAACCGAGTAAAAAAAATGATTGGCTAGGGACATCCCCATTTAAAATGCATGCCAAATTCTGAACATCGATAATTCTATTTACTCGATCCCGCCAAATTCTGAACATCGATAATTCTATTTACTCGATCCCGCCAATCGCTCCATTTAATTTTTTTCTAATTCTTAAAAATAATTTCAAATTGATCCGAATCGGTCAACCACATCGTTAGCGTAACGGTCTTGTAATATTCTCCCCATTTCGACATCAGCGGAGTTCCGTTAAATGTAACAGATTTGGGCGGCTTTTCGGAATAGAAAACCACCGAAAAATCTTTATTCAAACAATATGTACCCTTAATTACAAGCCCATCCACCATCTCTTCGATAGATTGAATCACACCACTTGGAACAGTTATAAATTTATCCCGAAATCCGATAAACGCTATCCCACTTGAATATATGGGTGCAATCACACCATAATGATAATCATTAATTTTTTTCAATTGATTATATTGCTCATACCCACCCAATTTCGATTCTGAATCTATCGGAAAGACCAATTTATCGAAATAATCATAAAACACCCATTTCCCTTCATGGATTCCCAAATCTCTAAGCGTATAGAAATTTTCGGTGGCAGGGTTGTCATCGATCTTCATGGCTAATACATATTGCCATACTTTTCCGCTATTTAACGAGTACGTACTTGCAATAAAAGGCTTGTTATTAGGTAAAAACATTAAATCGATGGGCAATAAAGGCCGGTCCGGCTTGAGCAACAATCCATCTTCACGACATGTTTGAAGAATGTTTTCGGCATTTTGAAAACCGACTTTGTCTCCCAATGCGATAGATCCGCCCGTCAGAGATGAAAGTAGTAAATCCAAAGGATTGGAGGCTTTCGCCACATCTTTAGAGCGTTCTTGCGATGTTTGCATGGAGAATACTGCATTTTTTGTTGGCCACAATCCGAAAGTCCAGAACAACAGAGATGCGGTGATTGATTCAATCTTTTTCGTTGGACACATACACATGGAAGAATCGCCTTCAGAACTCACCGCTTGGATAATAGGCGTGTAAATCGAAAAGAAAGGAACGAGATTTACCGGTGTTTTTGAAACGATCATTTTTATTTCATGTTTTATACACGCATCGCTTAATAATTGAATAAATTCTTTTAACAAATAGGGAATTTTCTTCAAGGGTGAAAAGAAAGACCAGATTTCTGAAAGATCTTCAAATTGAAGGACATAACAATTCCATTTTTTTGAGGTTTGCAGAATCTCTTCCCAGACCTCAGATGCAAAGGGCAGAGCGCGCTTGGATTCCTTCTTCTTTTGAATTAGCACTTCCTCAATCCACGCATTACTCGTTGTCTTATACACATTATTAAATGAAAACCAAGACAATGAAGCAATTATACCCGCTTGAAGCGTTTCTTGTAGATTCGAGATCCCTCCGGGAATATCCTCTTGGTTTGCATCCCATTTTAAGATTCCATCCTTTTTGGGGTAAAACCAAGTTCCAAGCGAATAATACAAATACGGAATTTGAAGAAGGTTCGCTTCCTCTTTAATGAGCATCAGTGTCTGCAGAATATTAAGATCTTTTTCCGTATTTTCGTAATACGCAGCATTCTCCATCGTTGAATAGCCCAAATAATTTTGGGAGACCGAGCCGTACGAAGGCGTTCTCTGCGTTCGATCATGAAGCATCAGAAAGCGATCGCCAAATTCAAGCCAAGAGTTTATCAGACCTTTCCCGGGCAGAAAGAGCAATTCGAATACGAATTTTTCGGGGATCCGCTCAACCAGGCCTTCGACTCCGAAATGATGTTTTGTCGGATCTCTTTTTTCCGAATAGCCTACAAACAGATGAGGGTTTTCCATCGGCCCCACGATGAGCGTATCCAAATTATCATTGAAAAACAGTATCGGACCCTCGATTACGGCAAATTTGTTGGTGGGCTTCGGATACCCATCCGAAGCATCGGATATAAAAGTCAAAACCTTTGATAAATTGGATTTGTTGGTATAAAAGAGTTCAATACATGGGGTCTCATAACTGCCGGTTGAGGTACCTTCGATTGCTTTGTTGAATTCCAAGCGAACGATGATTTGTCCGAATTTCTTCAAATTTTGAAAGGTAATCGATGCATCAATCACATCATCGGAAGATTTCAGCGAATATTTCTCAACTTGCGCCTCTTGTATCGCAAGTTTGGATTCGATCTTCATCGGTTCGAATTTTAATAAATAAATGACGGGCGGTTTTCCTTTGAGTTTTTCATCGGGTATTATCTCGGAACGCACCGTTGTATATTTCTTACCGCCGCAAAGAATTTTAATACCTCCGGATGCCAATATATGATCTCCGATAGAGATCCGAAATGAATTCTCTTCGGAATCCATCGTCACCGCTTGATTTTTAATTTTATCTATAGATTTGGCAACAGAGGATATCACATCATGAATAGGAATCTGAGATCTTGGACTATATTCCCCGTACTCTACATTTCCGGGCGCAAAATACGACTTCTCTGATTTTTTCGTTTTCAACATGCTCTTTTATTAATCAGCGGAAAAAACATAAAAAATTTTCTGCATCTCGCAAAAGAGAAGCATGAAAAATAGCCGAAACAAGATCGCAAAGCCGAATAAATGGATTTCGAAAAAAAAACATATTTTCCGGAATTGAATAACAAAAAAACGCTGAAAAGAACGTCGAGTTCAGAGCCCACGGTATTTTTTTTGCGGGAATTTCAAATATGCGACTTTATTTTTATAGAAGGTTATTTCCATTTGTTGAAAATGCGAAATGATTTCAACTTTTCAAAGTTTTCCTCTTTTTGCAAATACCGCTGTTCCGGTATCAACCGTAGCGATTTCAAATCGTTCGGCCCTTTAGATTTAACAAGAGTAATAAGATCCGACAAAATCATGATATCCATCTCCGCACGGGTATCCGCATCGGCTGAAGCATTATGCGGAATGAATACAAAACGTAATTCGGGGTTTTTCTCGGCAACCTTTCGGAATCTGAGAAGCGTGGGTTCGTCTAAAGGTTCATTTTCATAAACATCAAAAGAACAATTGATTTTCGCTTCGCCAGTTTCCAACAAATCGAGCAAATCATCGGTTTTCAGAATCCCTCCGCGAGCGGTATTCACCAATAACGAATAAGGCTTCATCAATTTCAAGAGAGATTTGTTAATCGAATGCTTGGTCTTATCATTAAGAGGAATGTGCAAGCTAACTATATCGCACATAGAGAAGATTTGTTTCAATTCGGGTTCGTATTTTAAATTCGGGTATTGTTTTTCGAAATTCTCGTTTCTAAAGATATCATAATATACGATTTTGATTCCCCATGGACCAATACGCTTTATAATTTCACGACCAATCTCTCCTAACCCTACAATTCCAAGCGTCAGATTATCCATGGTCATGGAAAGATTCTCATCGAGATCCCATTTTTGACCGGCCTTCCAATGGCCATTCCATACAAAATTATGAAGACCTACGGTGTTCCGGAGATTCGCCAAGATGATTGATAAGGTAAAGTCCGCAACTGTCCGATGCAAAACGCCAGGGGTGTGTGTATAAAGCACATTATCCACCAATTGAATATGATTATACCCCATCGTGGAAGTACATACCGCATACAAATTCGGATTGGTTTGCATCTCTTTGCTGATGGGATGAGAAAGATGACAGCCTACAATATTTGCACCCCATTCCACCATCGCCTTTTTGATTTCATCATCCGACGGAAATCGCTTTTCCGATACTTTCACCTCGGCAATTTCATGCAACTCCTTCCAGAGTGACTCGATCTTGCTTTTGTTTGAAGGAGAAATTCTCCAATTCTTTGTGATCTCGAAAAATACCGGTGAAGCGAGATATACTTTCAATTTAACCATAATTTTCTAAATGAAGGTTTGAAAAAAAACATATCAAAAACGCACAACAATTAAAAATAAGGCTTGAAATAAAAAAAGAATCGAAAATAGTATCCAAAATAATAAATGGGTGAAAAAAGAATCCGACGATTATTATCAACGCAACGGTATTTGTTGGTGGCATACTTGATATTATTTTTTATATTCTTCATACTCATTTTTCGATTTTCACTTTCGCTCTCCAAATCTTATTGACATAAATTAACACAGCCCACACCAAAAAGTGCGGAACCACCAATAAATACCCTCCGATCAGCGCATCGAACACCATCATCGAAATAACCGCACCGATATCCCAACCGTAGATATACGACCATGCCCAATTCAGCTTTTTCATCCCGCAAATAATAACGGGTAAAAGATGTAAAATCACGAACATCGTGTAGGTATAAACATCGCGGAAATGATGAATAAACCACGCGTTGACCATTCCTGACCACAAGCCTAAAGCCATAAAATAGAGATAATTCGGGATCTTCTTCTCCGGTGCAATAATTCCGTTAAAACTTACAAGGGTGGTTAATCCGACAGCAAACAACCCGAACAGACCAAAGTTTTTATCCAGAAACAACCATACAACAAAGGCACCCGCGAGAGATCCGATGAGCCCAATAAAACCAATGGCGCGGGTTTTCAGTTTAACTCCGGGAATCCCCGCCGTAAGAATCGGAACAAGAAAGCAAAGAAACAGAAAGATCCACATCAATGCGTTATCTAAAAGGCCTAACCCATTATTGATATAAGGCCGACGAAATCGATTCGAGATGGTCGAAACAACATATAGATAGACGATGTATGCGAAAAACGACTCCAAAAAAACAAAAAGCGAATACTTTTTCACGATTGAAGATTGATTTTGCATGTATTCACACCTATTCCTTAATATCTTTCATGAAATAAAAATGATCGACCACACCAATTCCTTTTCCGGGTTTGAACCCATGCTCAATGGCGTTGGTGATATAGCTTTTTGCTTTGCTGACTGCATCGAAATAGGACAGCCCATTTGCAAGATTCGCGGCGATTGCTGAAGAAAATGTACAGCCGGTGCCATGGATGCATTGATTGTCGATTTGTTTGATTTTAAAAATATGTTTTTGAGATCCATCAAAGAATACATCCGCAGCATCTTGGATATTGATTCCGCCTTTGAGATAAACACGCTTAGCACCTAAATCACGGATTTTTTCAACCATTTCCATCATTTCCTCAATAGATTTTATGTAATTTGACAAGTTGAGCATAGCGGTACCTTCAAAAATATTCGGGGTGATGATCGTGCTTTCGGGCAAAAGACGACTAATCAAGGCTTGTTTAGCACCATCCGAAATCAGTTTAAAACCCGTCTTTGAAATCATTACAGGATCGACCACTACATGTTTTGGTGCATATTCGCGGATTTTTCTTGAAAGCAAATCAATCGTTTCAATTTTTGAAGTCATCCCGATCTTCACGGCGGAAACATCAAAATCGCTGAAAATCGCATCAATTTGCTTTTCAATCACCTCAAATGAGATATCTTGTATTGCGAACACGCCTTGAGTGTTTTGCGCGGTGATTGCTGTAATCACGCTCATTCCGAATGTGCGATGCGCCGAAAACGTCTTTAAATCTGCTTGAATTCCCGCTCCGCCTCCGCTATCGGAGCCCGCTATGGTAAGCACGCATTTCATGAAGAAAGAAAACACCCAACATTTATAAAAATGAAAGAAAAAACATAAAAAAACCGCAAAAAAAACCGCAAAAAAAAGCCAAAAAAAATCTGAAAAAAAGTTTCCGTGGACCGAAGTATCCACGCTCTGATTTCGGTGTGGATATTCTATGGGAATGCCCCGCTGTCCCTATGATTCATCTTTTTTTTTATGTTTATCATGAAATGAAGAATTTAACTCTAAATCGAGAAAATAAATAGATTTTTAAATAATCTATAGATATCTTCAAATGAGAGTTTATAGATCATTTCCTTTATGTGAAAACATAATGATTTTTATTTGTTTTTAGATTTTCCAATGAGATGCAAGAAGAAATCAAGCGAAAAGTGAAAATTATTTCATTAGCAGTTTTCATTTTACTTATCATAAATATCGGAAGCCTTTTCGTGTATTGGTTTACAAGGCCCAACGGATCGGAACTACATCCGGAACTGCAATACGAAGATACGATGATTATCAAAGATGGACGGCATAATTTCCTAACGGATCAAATCTTTTGGAATGGAAGTTATTGGTTCATCTATATGAACACAAAAGCACATACAGGCTCCGCTGAATCAAAATTGGTGCTCATGAAATCAACGAACATGCAATCTTGGACGTATTTGAAAAACTTTTCGGGAAATGGATGGGATATAAGGGACCCTAAATTCGGAATCATCAATAACAAACTGTTTATTTACTGCTTGCTGAATGAAGGCACAATGGCAGCGCCCCGAAAAACTTCTTACTTTTTCACCGAGGATGGAGTCAATTTTTCGGAAGTGAAAGATATCGAAACCGCAGATGGCTGGCTCTTTTGGCACCCCCGAACATTTGATAATAGTACGTGGTATGTCTCCGGATATTGGTGGGAACACGGAAAAACCGCAATATTCAACTCAACGGATGGCATTAATTGGAACAAGATAGTTGAAATACCCGCGGGCAAGGGCAACGATGAGTCTTCAATCATTTTCATGCCCGATGGACGACTCTTATTAACAATTCGGGATGAAATTTTACCGGATAATGGAATCGGACATTACGAAGCAGGAACCATTTTGGGGGTATCGAAATACCCGTTCACGGAATGGAATCTCACGATGATCAAAGAGACACGATTTGATGGCCCGCATATGTTTATTGTAAACAACAGAATCTTTTGTATTGCGCGATATCAACCCGAAATGGATGTTATTATGACTCAAAACGGCGGCATCTTTTCGACGAAACGAACTTCTATTTATGAATTAACGGAAAATAAAATAATCAGAATCACCGATCTCCCAAGCGCCGGAGACACATCTTACGGCTCTGTATCGATCTACAATGGAAATCTCTATATTGCATATTATACCAGCCCTATAACTAAGGAATATCCATGGTTTATCGCAATGTTCCAAGAAACCGAAATCAGAATGGTAAAAATTTCAACAGTTAATTTGCTTGCAATGGCCGATAATCCCATTGGATTCACCGCAAAGCCACCAATCGGTGCATATATAATAATTTCTTTCGCATCCGGTATCACAATTGTAGGTGTAATTGTTTTAGGGAAAAGGAAGAAGAATCAAAAAAAGAGTTAACCGAAATCTTCAAAATTATTTGCGGCCGCTTCGAAATATCGGTCTAAAAAAGCAAAAAGGGTTAAGAACTAATAAATATTGAGCTGTATTATTGATATGCAATCAATAATCAGATTTTTTTATTTAATCGGATTCAATTCTAAAGGAAGCTAGAAGAACGATAAAAGATAATGAATACGCTTTTATGCCGAGATTCATTTGCTCCTTTGAATGTATGGAATCTTTACCTTTTAACAAGCGTTCGGTATTGCTGTTTGGTGTAATTATCTTCATCAGCACCTTCTCCGGTGCGATTTTGGCTGCAAATAAACCGGAATTTTTGTATTCGCGATTTCCAACGCTATCTCCGATATCATATTCCCTTTTTGACGTGTCCGCCTATTTATCTTATTTTGTCGGGATTATATTAGGCATTTTATCCGATGTTAAGAAAGAACGTAAGCTATTCATTGTGGTGGGTTCTGCCGGGTCTGTTATTGGTCTTTATTTTTTGATAATCGTAGAAAATTATCTTTTGCTACTTGTAATCCGGTTCATTGAAGGCGTATTTTCGATAATGATTTGGCAGTCTCTCATGGTTTTGAATTTGGATTATTCCGATAACCGCAATCGGGGTAAAAATATGGGCATATTAGGCATTTCTTTGGGATCAGCGATGGCCTTCGGTACCATGGCCGGGGGATTTATAGCGTTGAACGGAGTAAATGCGCCTTATTACGTAGCAATGATACTTAGGGGGACGATTTGCATTATTTCGCTTTGGAAAATCAAAAATCCTCACCAGATATCAGCGCGACCCTCGTTAAAAGATAGTATTTTGCTTTTAAAAACACAACCCCGCTTGATCGTTCCCGGAATCTTTAATTTGGTTGACAGATTGCACATGGGATTCATTGTATTGATTATTCCTCTGTTTATTGTGGAAGTCTTCGGAATGGACACGGGGTTTCGGGGCATGATGCTCGGAATTTTAAATATTCCGGCTTTGCTAATGATGTATCCGGTTGGCAAAAAATCCGATGCAGAATGGGGTAGATTCAAACCGCTCATTATCGGATCCCTTGGATATGGAATTTCGTTGTCTTTAACGGGAATATTAGGCCGATTTTCAATAAGCATCTTCGTTGCATTATTACTTTTTCAAGGGATTTTTTCCGGATTCACGACGGCTCCCGCTTCTGCACTTGTTGGCGATTTGGTGGAAGAACAGAACAACGGGATGGGCATTGCGCTGTTTAACTTTTTGGGAAATATTGGGATCGTGCTTGGGCCGATTGTTGGAGGCATCGTTGTGGAATTCTTCGGCTTCGCTTGGGCCTTTATTGTTGCGGGGCTTATCGAATTGATTTCCTTAGCGATCAACGTGATTTTGGCCAAATATATGAAGTTCATCACGAGATAAACACTTAGAAACACATCCGCGTCCGGATTTTGGTGTGAATATATATTGAGAAAACACCTACCTATAATGGTTTTTGAGATAGGAATGAATGAAAAGAAAAAAAATCGGTGAATTGTAAAATTAAAATATGATTATTTGGATAACTTCGAGGGCTTCATCTTCTTTAAGCCTTGCTTCTCGATCATATCTTCAACGGTCTTTTTCAGAACGTTTTTCAAGACTTTATTCCTTCCGGATACGGGAATTTCTACATTATTTACCCACACGTAGCGCGGGACTTCTTCATGGCTAAGCAAGGGTTTTTCCATTTTGGATTGTTCGTAACACAAATCAACGAAGTCTTGTGGTGTCATTTTAACGCCTTCTTTTGTTTTCACAACCGCTGCGATTTCTTCTCCGTATGTTTCATCTTTAACTCCGACAATAGCGACCGTTTCGATTTTATCGGCAAGGAATTGCATCATTCTGGACTCAATCAGTATCGGATAGAGATTATTTCCGCCCCGAATGACCATATTCTTGATTCGGCCCGTGATCTGCAAAAATCCCTCCGAGTCCATCACACCCATATCTCCGGTTTTCAGCCCTCCCAAATCAGAGGTTACGGCCTCGGTTTTTTCCAGTTCGTTGTAGTATCCCAACATAACTCCGGGGCCATAAATCACCACTTCTCCATCTTTTCCATATTCCATCGGATATCCATCAATGGGATCTTCAATTCTCACCAATAATCCTCGATAGGCTCTTCCGACCGTCCATTTTTTCTCATCGGGATCTGTGGCTCGGGTGGAATTTGTTCCCGGAGAGGCTTCGGTCAACCCGTAAATCACGCGTATATCGCAGCCCAAATCCATCATTTGCTTAATCAATTTTGGCGGACAAGGTTCTCCAGCCATGATTCCCGTACGCAAACAACGATTATAGATGGTGTTATCTTCGAAATAGGGCATCATTTTTCTAAACTGAGTTGGAGTTCCGTAAGTAATTGTGAGTTTGTTTCGGGCCATTTGTTCCACCGATTTCTTCGGATCGAATTTCAACACGATACAAAGGGGAACGCCGTAAAGCCATGCCATCGTGATTCCGAAGATGTTTCCGAAGCAATGCGAAAATGGCGGAGCACAGTGGATTTTATCTTTCTTTTCTCTTGAGACTTCCAAGTAGCGGCCCGTTTCCGTGGCATTATAAGCGATGTTTGCATGGGTCAGCATCGCCCCTTTCGGCATTCCGGTCGTTCCGCTGGTGTAAAGGATAAACACCATATCCGACGTTTTTTGTGCAGCCACTATTCCTTTGAGTTTTTGTTCGTAATCGGCACTGTAAATGGCCGACATCATTTCCGGCAGATATAATTCTTGGGGATCTTTTTGATCAACCAAAACATATTTAATGCCTCTCACGCCTGCCTCTTTCAATTCAACCATTTTTGCTTTCAAACAGATCACGAAGCGGATCCCGGCATGCTCGATAATATATTTGGTGGTTTCTGAGGGCACCCAATCATCGGCCGGGACAACAACGCCCAAAGTAAGCGAGCCGAGAAACGTGATCACCCATTCGATGCGGTTCGGCAGCACGATAGCGATTTTGTCTTTGGATGTAAAGCCCGCTTGTATCATGCCGTAGCAATAATTTTTCACTTTTTGATATACGTCCTTGAAAAGATGCGTTTTATCATTTTCATCTATAATGGCAATGTCCGATGCATATTGCTCCGCGGATTTTTGAATCAAGTTCCCTAACACGGGAAAGTGAGTAACGGGATCTCCGTATTCGAGTTTTTCGAAATAGGGAGGGAGCGGTATGGAATCGGGGATTTTTTGAAGTAGTTTTTTTCTTGCACCCATAAGGGGAATTCCTCCTTATTCTAATTTCTTTTGCGGTAGTTAAATACCTTTTTTTCGGAATTTCAGAATTATATAAGATTCTTTTATTCATGAGGCGGTAGATTGATAACATTTTAAATTCAACTGAAATTATATAAATCCATTGGGTTCATGAAAAGGCCTTGTAATCCGCATATTCTTGAATTTTTGAAGTGTGATATCATAAAATTTATATTAATTCACCGCAAAAAGACGTATAAGCAAAAAGGGACGTATGTTTTGGGGATTCATGGTGATTGAAATGAGTAAAGAGGACAAATGGTGCGAGTTGGCAAAATGGTATAAAAATTTTGGATGCAAAGAATTGACGTCCGAAGAATGTATAAAACACATTAAACCGGGTCAAAAAATTTACCTTCATTCGGGCTGTAGCGAACCGCAAACGTTGTCCCAGCAATTGATTCTTCACCATAAGGAACTTAAAGACATTGAAATCCTTCACTTTATTTCCTTTTCCAAGCAGCAAAATGAAATTCTTCAGAATCTGCCGGAAGATCATTTTAGATACAATGCATTCACAATCGGCGAACAATCGATTCGAGACGCCATCAACACAAAACATGCGGATTACACACCAATATACCTTTCCGAAATCCCTAAGATGTTTAAACAAGGGAAAAAACACGTGGATGTTGCGCTTATTCAGGTTTCACCTCCGGATAAGAACGATTTTTGTTCCTTCGGCGTGAATGTTGATTGTTCGAAAGATATCGCCGAATCGGCCGATCTGATCATTGCAGAGGTAAATCCGAATGTCCCTCGGGTTTTAGGTAATAGTTTCATCCACATGTCCAAAATTGATTACTTTATTTATTCGGAAAACCCGCTTATAGAAGTGTCGTATCCGCCGCCAGATAAGATCCATCAACAGATTGCAATCAATGCCGCAAATTTGATCAAAGATGGATCCACCATCCATATCGGTATCGGAAAAGCCCCATATGCGGTGATGGAAGCGCTGGTGGATCATAAAAAATTGGGCGTTCATTCGGACTGTGTTTACGATCCGATGGTAGATTTGGTCGAGAAAGGGGTTATCACCAATGAATTAAAAACATCATTTGAAGGCCGTATTGCGGCATCTTATGCAATGGGAACCAAAAAAATTTTCAAATTCGTTGATGACAACCTCGGGGTCGAATTCCATCCGTGTTCCCTGATCAACGATCCGTTTGAAATCGCCCGAAACTACAGAATGTCAACGGTTAACGGCGCTATCGAAGTCGACTTGTTGGGCCAAATTAATGCAGAATCGATCGGATCCAAATTTTATTCCGGTTTTGGAGGCTTAGTGGACTTCTGTAGAGGCGCTTCGATGGCAAAAGAGGGCCGTTCCATAATCGTTATGCCTTCGACTATCAGAAAGGATGAAGGGTCAAGAATCGTGCCTATACTTACTCCGGGCTCACACGTATCGCTCACGATGGCGGACGTAGATTACATCGTGACGGAATACGGCGTTGCCCATTTAAAAGGCAAAAATATTAGGGAGCGGGCCCTTGCCTTGATTTCAATAGCCCATCCGAAATATCGCGAATGGCTCCTCGAAGAAGCAAAGAAACTGAATTACATCTATAGCGATCAGAAATTGGCTAAAGATGCGCTCGGAAATATGGTTGTTTATCCCATCGACTTTAAAAAAACCTATGTTTCGCCTAAAGGAATTCCGATACTATTCCGCGCTTTAACTCCGAACGATGAACGACATGTTCAAGACTTGTACTACGGTTTAGATGAACAGTCGGTCGTGTTCCGGTTTTTTACGAAAAAGAAATTTTTCAGCAGGTCCGACGTTTCCGGAAACGTGATCGTCGATTACGAGAACATCTTTCCGCTCGGCGGATTCATCGGAGATCTCGAAAATCAGAAACTCATCGCAATGTGCAGCTATGAGCGCGATCGGGCCACCAACATGGGAGAAATCGCATTTACGGTTGCGGATGAATGGCGAAACCAAGGACTCACAAAATTCATGTTGAACACCATGGCGAAAATCGCTGCCGAAAAGGGTCTGGATGGTTTCAAAGGCGAAATCATGTTCGAAAACAAAGCAATGATTCACATTATTCAAAAATCGGGGTATAAAGTGAAAGGCTCGCTGGAAGGCGACAATTGGTATTTCTCATTCCGATTTGAAGATAGAGTCGAAAAATAAAGAAGAAAAAATTAGTACTAACACTTATGAATTAATTTTGAAACGGATAAAATGATTCTCTTGATTTTCATATTGATTCAATTTTAGGGCTTCGATTGATTCATCGTACGCCTTAGAAAATTCCAAAAAGCGTTCGAAATCGTTTCAAAGTCATCTAATCTGCTCGTAATGATTCCAAACACAATGGAATCATCAATTTCATATGAAAAATCAAATAAAAAGTTGAAAAAAAACGTGGCGCCAAATATTGAAAATCAAATAATTTGAATGGGTTTCAATTGATGAACATTCATGCTTTCAACAATTTAATCAAAGTGACGCCATGAGACGGGACCGTGGATTCGAATTTATCATTATATTCTCCGAGATCTTCTTGCTTCCATAAATCTCGAACTTTGCATTTTCCTTTAATACCCGCTTTTTCAAAATTGATTGATATTTTCGCTTCCGTTTTGGCTAAATTGAAAATCCCAACGGCTTTACCGCCGCCCTCTAATGGCTTCGCTAAGATTTTATGGTTCTTCAAGCCGAACAGATCTTTCTTGCTTTCGATTGTGGTGGCTTGAATCCCGAGCGGATCTTGATCCACTTCAATAACCTCATCGTTTGAAAGTAGCGAAAAGGTGAATTCATCCAATTTCGCGAGATCGCAGCTTAACAACAGCGGGGCTGAAAGAAGGGCCCATAAACTCATTTGTGTATATTGCTCATCGGCCGTCAGTCGTGAAGGCCGCGAATCGGAGTTTTCGGTATGCGGAGTGTTTGTCATTCCGACCTGTAACATATCGGGATCGTTCCAATGTCCGGGTCCTGCAAATTTTGCCCATTTGTCTTGATTGAACCCGATTCGAGAAATGGACCGTCATGAATCATTGATATCACCGGTGGTTCGCCACAAATTCGAAAGTTTGGCCCATTGATCGGCAAATTGATAAGGCGCACTATTAGAAAGACTATATACAATATCTCTTCCGGACTTTTTCAAGGCATTCGCCATGGAAGTCACATGCGGAACATCATTGGGATTCCAATCATATTTGAGATAATCAAAGCCCCACTCCGCAAATTGTTTGGCATCGATTTCATCGCAATTAATAGAGCCGAAAAATCTCACTCTTTTACGTAATTCGTTTGGGTTGCCGAATACTTGATTTTTCTCGAACCTTTTCGATTCATCAACCTCGAATTCCTTCAATGACCCCGATTCATCCTTCATAGAGCCTCCATAGTATCCGGCATACGAACCCACCCAAGGGGTTGAATATATTCCCGCTTTCAATCCCAATGAATGGATCGTATCGCAGAGCGATTTCATATCTGGAAATTTATCGTTTGCTGCCAATCTCCTTGTTGTGGGATCGCGACGGCCTTGCCAACAATCATCAATATTGATATAGGTCCATCCATGATTAATCAGATCGGAGTCCGACATCGCTCGGGCCATTTTCAAGATTTTTTCTTGGGAAACGTAAAGAGAATGCACATACCACGAATTCCAACCCATCGGAGGCGTGAGACAAATTGCATCCCCGCAAATTAATTTCAATTCAGCGGTTGCAGTACCATGAGCATTAGAAACGGTGATTTGAATCCGATATTCACCGGGATTCGAAATCGAACCTGATAATACCCCACTCTTTTCGTTCAACGAAACTCCCTCTGGTAGGGCTTTGGCTGAAAACGTTAAAGGCTTCGTGCCCGTTGCGCATATTTTAAATAATAAAGGGGATCTGGGGCGAACACCGACCACTCTTGCTCCATTGATCCGGGGAGCAGAAGAAGGTTTGGGCGTTAGAATGTGTGCTTGAGCCATAATCTCTGCAATGAATCGCAATTAAAATACCATTTTGAATCGATTGAAATCTTTTTGGGCAATCATGCAAAAAAAAGACTGAAAAAAAGTTTCCGTGAACCGAGTTTTCCACGTTCTGTTTAGCACGTGGATATTCTTTGGGAATGCCCTTTTCCCTTATTTTTTTATGTTTAGCAAGTTCATCGGTCAGGATTTCATTATCGAAGTAATTCCTAGCGGGATCAAAACCGAAAAAAATAATATTAAACAATGAAATTCTGAATTTCTTGATAGCTTGGCGCCGATCCCGTAGAGATCTTAATCGCCGCGGCTTTGCTCCCAAACACTGAAGCCTCTTTTAAAATTTTTAACAAATCAGCATCATTCATTTGAATAAATTGGGCAGAATCCTGTAAATTTTTATAGAGATAGGCCAAAAATCCCGCTGCATACGTATCACCCGCACCGGTTCGGTTCACCACTTTCACATTGAACACATCCGTGTGCTCGTATTTTCCATCATTTCCGATGCAAATCCATGATCCATATTTCCCCAAGGTATATACGCGAACCCGCGAATAGGATTTGAATTCCGCATCGACAGATTTCAATCGTTGCTCCGGAGTGTCATCGAATACCGCATTAGAACCCCGAACGACCATCGCAGCATCGTTCAGATTCGCAAACATAATGTCGGTCTTTCTCGATACCACCGACTTGAATTGCTCAAAATTTGTAATCTTCTGCAGTTCAAGCGTGAAAGTCTTAATGATATCCATGCCATTAATGAATTCCAACACTTTGGTGTATTTGTCCGCCATCGGTGTGAAAAAGATGATCCCGGAATCCTCGAACATCGACTTCGAGAATTTTACATGATTGAAATTCATCTTCTCTTTCGCATTCGGTGCCACCAGGATTTTTGTAATATTTGGATCCTCGATGATGGTAGAAATAGGCGTCGGCGCTTTTTGATGGAAAATGAGTTCGGGATTGATATTCAGCTGCTCGAGCTCTTCGAACATCCAGTTCACGCCTTCGCCGACCGTGGTCATCAATTTTACCGGAACGTTCAATTTAATCATGGCCTCCGCAGAGTTATTTCCGTTTCCGCCCCGCTTTGTATACATCTCTCCGTTAATCTTCTTCGGAGATTCATCTAACACCTTAAGAATAAACGAGGTTAATGTTTGGGTATCGGTGAGGGAGGGCTTCTTTTCGTTCAAAGCCTTTGCAAGGAGATCGGCCAATTCGGTGAACATCTTTGTGCGATAAAAGAGATCTTGATGAAGTTCTCCAACGACAATGAGGTTTTTATCCATAATATTGTGGATAATTCTCGGTAAAAAATAAAGCTTACAAAATGTGGGTAAGTGCAGTTCTTTTATGGCCATATTTCGTTTTTTATTAGTGAATATATAAGAGATCGGCCCTTGCTACGATAATGAATGAGTATTACTTATTATGATAGTAGATTTAATCGAGAGATCTCAGTTTACTTGAGGAATTTTATGATTGATATTGCATGAAGCGATCCAAGCCGGTAGGTTTGGGTTCAAAGGATAATATCAATTTTTTTATCGGTTCGGTTATGTGTGGTATTGAATCGAGCCTTTTTGAGTTAATAATAGTCTCGATCGGTTCCGGTAATGAATTAATGTAATGGGCCACGGATTGTTCGGAATATTGATTCTCAAATTCCAAAGATTTGATATACGCGACATGAAACAGCTTTTCGGATATTAGATAGTTCAGCCGTCGCCAATCCGAAGGTATATAACGGGGGATTCTGATTTTGATTTTGTATTTCTCAGATAAATCTCTAATAAGCCGATTTTTGGGAAGCGCATATCTTTTCCATTCTTCTTTGGTGCTTGAATGAAGGTTTTTAATCATTTTCACGATCTCCGGATACTCTTTCATTTTATCAAAAAAGAATTCCCTTTGCCGGTCTCTTAGCGTGACCCCCACCCCAAAAAGAACATAATCCGCCTTTGCTTCGGCGGCTAAGCGAATTGTTTTCTCAATATTTTGTATGCTATCACTTATAAATGGAATAATTGGCATGAAATTGATTCCGACATACGCTTTCGGACACTTCTCTTTCAAGGTTTTTACCACTTCAAATCGATCTTTTACATTTGCTGCACGAGGTTCCAAAATTGAGGCCCAATGATCATCAACGGTCGAGATGGACACGCCTATTGCGCACCAAGTCTTATTTGCTATCTCGTTAAGGAGATCGCAATCCCGCAGAATCAATTTTGATTTGGTTGACATACTCAATGCAAACCCGGTGTCCGCAAAGATTTGAAGAAGTTTGTGCGTAATTTGAAGCGTTTCTTCGGCGGGTTGATAAGAATCACACACACCACCCGTTGCCACAACATCTCTCATCAAGCTTTTCGATGTTTTAATATACCGAAGTAATCTTTCGGGCAATTCTGTTTTGGGTTGGATTTCCTCATCGAAATTTGGCTGAGTATAATATCTTTCACTTCTTCCATCGCAATAGATGCACGCATGAGCGCATCCTCGATATGGGTTAATTGTATAGCGACACCAAAACCATGAATCCGAAACTTTGAGCTTATTGAGCACAATCACCCAAAGAAGCAAGCAAATATAAATGGAATCGGCCATAAAAAGAAATATGGCTGAACAAGAGCAAAAATTATGGTCGGATTATTATTATCTCATATACGGCTTCTTTTACTTTGCCCAAGGATTCGCATTCGCCATGATACTGCTTATTGCGGTTTTTATGCAGAACGTGATGGCCGTACCCGCTGAAGAAGCGATTGGTTACCAATCCATTATAATGATACCTTGGTACATCAAATTGATCTATGGTTTTATATCGGACAACACGGGTTCAAAACGCTTGGGTCGAAGAAAACCATATATTCTTATCGCCGGAATCTTGGGAATCTTCGGATGGTTTCTGTTTCCAACATTCACACAATTTTCACCCGTAGTATTGGTGGTAGGCATTTCGCTCTCATTGTGTGTGGCGCTTTCGGACGCGATGCTTGACAGTATTGCATGCGATGTGACGCCCGAAAAGAAGAGAGGAAAGATGCAAGGTGTTGGATGGGGCTTCAGAGGTCTCGGTTCCGCAATAGCAGGAGTGGTTTTGGGCCTTACAATTTATCGTTTTGGCTGGAATATCGGATTTTATATCCCGGGAATCTTGGTCGTTATAGCATGTTTTGTTTCCTTGGTGTTCAAAGAACCCAAAATAGAAGGCTCGGAAAAACTTGTAAATTTCGATGGAAAAGCATACAAAGAAGCGTTTCGCAGCCGCGACACATGGCTTGTGACCCTTTTCATGATTATCAGCGGAGCCGGAATCGCAATAGTAATGGTCTTTGCCACATTTCTCAACATCGAGACCGGAGAGAACATCGAAATGATTGGCTATGGCTTTAGCGCGTTTGCAATCGGCCAGTTCATAGGCGCATCGATAACCGGGCTTGTTTCAGAAAAAATTGATACATTTAAATTGATGTTGGCTGAAACAATGATTTATATCGGATTTATCGCATCTCTTCTCATCGTGCCCGTCACAAACGCCCCGAGCCTTTATCTGATTATCGCCGGCTTGGGCGCAATTAACGGAGGGTATGAAGCAATCCAAATGCGAATCGGAATGGATTATTCAGCACTGAACAAAAAAATAACGGGTTCGATGTATAATTGGTACATGAGCATTACGAATGTTGGTCAATCCGCTTTGGGTGCTTTAGCGATCGCTGCAATAGCAGAAAGTGCGGGCTACAGAATCGGAATGCAATTAGCCTCGCTCTTTTTGGTGCTATCCGTGCTGATGGGCTATTTGATCTTGAAAATTCGATATCCAAAAATTCGCAGCAATTAATAAACATTAAAAAAAGCCACAGAACAAAGCTTGGGAATATCACGGCATTCCCGCAGATTATCCATGGTCTATAAAGTATGTGGATAACTCGGTCCATCGAAACTTTTTTTGCGGTTTTTTATGTAAACATAAAAAAAATAATAGGGCAACGGGGCAATCCCGCAGAATATCCACGTTCTGCACAGCACGTGGATAATACGGTCCATCGGTTTTTCATTTCAGACTTTATTTTTTATGTTTATTCATAGAATTATTTTTATGTGAATTTTTCGTTTTTTCGACTAAATATTTTTCTATATAGCAAGGTCGGCTATTCTGGCAGAATATATCCTTGTATTCCTCAAATACTTTTTTCTTTTAGCGGTTTTTTTATTTTTAGTTCATTGTTGAGTTTTTTGTAAACATGCAAAAAAAAGACTCAAAAAAAGATTCGGTTCACGGGATTTTTCATGTCCCGTATAGAACGTGGATATTCGTTGGGACTGCCCATTGCCCGCTTATTTTTTTTTTAAATGTTTAGAAGGCCTAATTCCTAAGCCCCCAATCAAAGCAATCGTGAATGACAAGATCCCAAGCGAAAGATAGACCAAATTAATAAATTGCGAAATATAAAACCCGATAATAAAGGGTGCCAAGGAAGAAGAAATGCCCAACGCACATTGATAATAAACAGAATAACGCGAAGTATTTTTCTGCTCGTTTTTATGCAGAATCAAGTCCAAAGACACAGAATATGATTTGACGGTCGCATACCCAAATAGAATATTCACCATAATCATCAAAACAAGAGATCCGGAAGCCGTAAGTGCTAGAAATCCAAAAAGTAACAAAAACGATAAAATAATCATTTGGTTCGAATCGGTTAGCCCCCGCTTCTCTTTTGAAGGTTTCTTCAAGGAATAGAGCGAAGCGGTTGCAGTTCTCGAAAAGAACAGAAGATAGACATAAAATGAACCCAATCCGAGCATTTGGATTTGCACCGGAATCAGAACACTTATCGAAGAGACAACAATACCATAAATCATGACCAAAAATAATAGAGGATAGAGAGGCACCACCCATTTGGTAGATTCAGCAGTAATAGGCAGAGCATCAGCGCCTTGCGGATTCTTCCGATCGCTTTGAAGACTCTTGGAAGACTGAGATTTTTGATTCGCCGGCGAAAAGTAAAATGCAATAGGAACCATCAACGCCATCCCAACGGTGCAGAGATATAATAAATAATAATTTAGCGTTATTAAAGGCACAAGAATAACGCCGATAAGGGAAGAAACAATCAGACCGAGATTCCAACTCAGATTATATTTGGAGATCGTTTCTTGGTTTGTCTCCGAATCATTGATATCCGAGAGCGACGCTTCAATATTGCTCCAAAACAGGCCGTTCAACGCACCATCAAGAATCCGGATGATGAAAAATAGGTAAAAATTATCTAAAAACAACATAATCGCATAAAGAAAGGTAATCCCGCACACCGAAAGTCTCAACGTTTTTTGTTTCGATATTTGCTTGATAAAGGCAATAAGGAGGAGAGGAATGAACGTGTAGCCTGCAGAGAACACAGCATTTAATATCGAAATTGATTGGGCCGAATAAGCCCGTTCAAACAATAAAACATTCGAAAATGCAACACCGAAAAGTCCACTGATGCAAGAAACACCGAATGCTAAAATAAATAGCACGTAATTTCTTTGCGTTTTCACGCGTAATCAAAGGTTGGCGCATTCTTCAATATTTCGAAATTTTTTTTTTGTTTTTTTGAGCGTTTTTGCTATTATTTTTTATCGGATTCAAAAACGGGATTCTCAAATTACTGCGAATGCAGAATTGGACCACACGATAAATGAAAAACAGAAGAATCATACAAACGAAAGAATACAATCATAATCTAATCCGATTTTTTGTTTCCGAAAAGCATTTGATATTCGGGGTCTTTCTCCCGCAATTTCCTCTTTTCTGTTATGCATAGATCGTTCTTTTTCACAATTTTTTTATAATGGGAACACCAAAGAACCAATTCACGGCGGCATGCACCGGTCATCTCTTGGGTGTTCTCAAGCGTTGCGTATTGACAACTAAAATCGCAAAATTGCGGGGTTTCGACCTTTTTTTCGGACATATTCTTTACCCGGACGTTTTATTCTTTTAGATCATTTGGAAATCACAGAAAAAAAAGTTTTGGAAAAAACATTATTATTTGGCGTTTTGTTGTTTATCGGCTGCTTTGGTATTGCGAGTCTCGGGAATAGCAAGCTGTTTAGCAGATGACTCCGGTTCTGGTGATGGTTTTTTCATCAGTGCACTTTCAACGGAACGCGTATATCTCTTGATTTGAATGGAGAAAATAAGCACAAGTACCACAATCCCAACAAGTATGGCTGCAGTATTGAACCAGCTTTCCTCCCAAATTTGTTTCTGGACTTCATTTTTGGAACTATCAAATGGATATTTATCGAAATTATCGGGAACACCATCGTTATCATCATCGGGGTCCGAATTATCCCCTATTCCATCCAAATCATTATCAGCCCATTCTCTAGAATTTTTCGGAAATAGATCTGAAGAATCCGGAACGCCATCGTTATCGTCGTCGAGGTCCTCATCATCTAGAAAGCCATCGCTATCAAAATCATACGGATTTCGATCCATATAATAGACTTCGGGGCCGTAACGAATTGCAGATTCTCCGCTCGCGTTGATTATATTCGAAATTTCGGCTGAAAAGGAATAGAAATGGGGAACCATCGCGGGTAATTGGGTAGTGCTATACACATAGCCTTTCCCATCTTCGAAATTCGTGTCAAGCGTATTTAACTCCTGCATTTGATACTTTACACCATCAATATTAACATAAACATTCGTTGGATAACTCCCTTTGTATTGTATCCACACCGTATAGTTCACGGCCCTCGAAAATATCACCACGCGTGATGATACATTACCATTATACAGCCGGGGGAAAGAAATCAAATATACCCATCGATAATATGCGGAAGAATCCATAGAAATCATATCTAAATCGCCATCTAGATTAAAATCTATAAAGAAATTTGGCCAATAATATATTGAATTAACTAATTTTTTCAGCAAAAGAAAATTATTTGCAAAATTCCCAACGAAAAACGAGCCATTACACGAAAAATAAAGTTCAATGAAGCCATCTCTATCCATATCTTGAAGATCCACGTAATATGTAAAACCGGTACTTAAACAACTAACGTAACTCCAATTTGCCGCAAACGGATTGCCGTTCGTATAATAGAAAATCGAGATATTATAATTCGGAATAATAGATTGACACACCACAATCTCTTTTTGACCATTTCCATCCAAGTCAGCAACTTCTAAATCGATATAGTCACCACTTAATAGAGTCCTAACAACAGTTTTGTTCCCATAATCCCATTGAGATATATTTTTAAAGTTTATGAAGATAGATAAATAGCTATAGGTAATTATTACGAGGTCGTTGTAATCATCATTGTTTATATCAGATAACACGATTCTTTCAACACTAATATTGGATTTATAAAATCTCCACGAAGCATTGCTCCAAATAATGGAATTATACTGTTCCAAAATGAAAAGCGTTTTATTTTGACTTATCACTACAAGATCTATGTCAAAATCATGTTCCAAATCATCTGCTAGAATCTTGGTTATCTGATCAATCGAAGAATAGATTACAAACGATTGTGAGGAGGAATTCCAATGGTTTTTCCAAACGTTCCCATCGTTTATGAAGAAATATAATTTGCCGGCCGAAGAAGTAATAATGTCTTTCCAGCCATCCCCATTAACATCGAAAATCAAAGCCGATTGCATTGGATAACCTCTTGAAACGTTAAATACCGACCATGAATCGAAACTTGCGTTCGGTATTCCGGGATTTCTGTAAATCTTCACGTCATTTCCCTCAATCATGAATAGGTCCGAATTTCCATCATTATCTAAATCCGCCAATTCATACGTCGGATTATATGTGAGATATTCCGGAATTGTGAAAGGTTCTTTAAAGAAATTATGGTAGCCAACAAAATTCGGAACACCCGCTTGCTGAACGTTGTAGGAATCCTGATTTTCTTCTTGAAAATTCAATTCATTTGAGTCAACATTTGAATGGAAACTTGAGCGATTTTCTCTGAGGAATTGAATTGAAACAAGATTCACCCCAAGCATCAAAATAATCAAAAGCGCAACTTTTTGATTCTTGTAACAATTGTATAGCGCCATATGTGGTGATTGATTTCATCGAAAAAAAAAATTTACATGAAAGAACAGTCTATATTGCTTAATCAACGGGCTATAATTTCTCGATATCATCAAGATTTCCGGTATAAGCGGAGCGTACTATGACCGAAAGAATTTCATCTTTTCTGTTGTTCGGAATCGGATGGGGCATCGCTTTTAATTTCATTTCATTTTGGGCAGCATCGATTATAGCTTTTTTAATTTGAGTTTCGCCGAAGCCTTGAAATTCCTTAAGGGTGGTTTTGAATCCTAGTTGTTTGTACCAATCCAACATGGCTTTCGCTACATTTTTACCTATGTGCGAGTCTACGGACACATTCAACATCTTTGCGATCGGCTCTAATTTTTTCGCAACAACCGGGTTCTTGGCATAATACACGATATAGTAAGGCAGCATGATTCCGGTGGCTTGACCATGAGGCATCACATCGTACCATGAAAAACTGTTCATATGCGGCCCGCCCGTTGATTTGAACACAATCACCGTTCCTCCCAAAACGCACGCTCGACTCATCATTTCCCGGGCTTCCAAATCGCTTCCGTTGTTAGCGGCTCTTAATAGGTATTTAAAGATCAATTCAATTGATACCAAAGCGCGTTCGTTGGCATCTTCGTTTCCCGGATCGTTCACGCAATTCAGATATCCTTCCATCGAATGTGTAAGGGTGTCCAGCCCAACCGTAACCGTGAGATCTTTCGGACAAGGAATGGTCAACTTTGGATCCACAATAGCCAATGGCGGAATAATATTTGAATCCACAATCAGCTTTTTCACTCCCAACGAATGGACCGTTACATTCGAATATTTGGTCACTTCTGCAGAAGTGCCGGAAGTTGTCGGGATACATACCACGGGTTTCACTTTCCGGCCGGCAAGCTTCTCCTTTGACATTTCGACACCGAAATAGGGCGAAATGTCCGTTTCGTTCAAGGTCACCAACAATGCGGCGGCTTTTGCAGCATCCATTGCAGAGCCCCCGCCAATGGCTATGGCGAATTCTGATTTCGACGATTTCCACAATGCCGCAATCTTTTCCACGGTCTCTTTGCTCGGGTTCGGCTCCACTCCTTCAAACAGAATGGACTCAATTCCTTGCTTTTTCAGCGAAGCAATTAATCGATCAAGAAATCCGTTCTTTTTTACGGAGCCTCCGCCGATGACCACGATTGCCACTTTTCCGAATTGTTTAACCAATTCACCGGTCTTATCGAGGTTATCATTTCCGTATATGACTTTGGTTAATTTCCAATTTTTGATAATTTCCAACGATTTCGTTTCCGCATTCATTCTTCTTCCCAATTTTTTTTCAATAATAAAAAAAGCCACGCAAAATTAAAATAATTTATTTGAAAGACAAATAGTCGATCTTTATCTCGATGGAAAATGCTGCATGAAGGTTTTTATCGGAAACGGTGCAATGGTAATCATGGGCAAAGAAAAAAAAATCGTGTTAATTGGCGCGGGTTCCGTATCGTTCGGATTATCAACGCTGGGGGATCTGATGACAAAGGGAGCGGAAAAATTGCAAGGTAGCGAAGTTGTATTACACGATATTAACGAAACCAATTTGAAACTGATGAACGGGGTGTTTTCCAAAGCGATTGATGAGGCATCCGAAGATGGCGAACCTAGGCTCTTTAAAAATAAGGCGACAACGGATCTGAGCCAAGCCCTTGAAGGAGCGGATTATGTGATATCTTCAATTGAAAACGGGCCAAGGATAGAACTCTGGAAACAAGATTATTTGGTTCCCCGAACGTTCGGGTCTCGACAGATTTTTGGAGAGAACGGCGGTTCTGGCGGAGCGTTTCACACGTGGAGACAGGTTCCCGCAATCATGAAAATCATTAGGATGATGGAGGAGAAATGCCCAAACGCATATTTCTTCAATTTTTCCAATCCGATGCACAATATCTGCAGAGCGATCACCGGCCACTCGAAGATTAAGACCATCGGGTTTTGTCACGGCATAGGAATGACCATGAATTGGATTCAAAAAATCATGGGCTTGAATCCGAATGAATATACAATTACCAGTGCCGGGTTGAACCACTATTATTGGATTTTACACCTTATCGCCGAAAAGCGCACGAGAACAAAAGCATACGAGACAATTCAATCTTTGGAAATTGAAAAAGGTCAAAATTTTAGGTCAAAAATGATGGAGTATGCGAAGATATGGGCCAAAAAAGAGGACAAGCCGTTATTATCCGAGATTTTCGATCTCTACGGATACTTCACGCTTCCCGACCAATCGCATCCCGGTGAATACTTCTATTGGGCAGATAGCTATGCACCCGAAGAAAAATACGATTTCGAAGAATATGCCAAACGTGGAAGTCTCGAAAAGCAGAGACTCAAAGATACATTGGATGGAAAAGAAAATAATTATTGGTGGGTCTCGGCCAGCGGCGAAAGACCTATTGATGTAATATTGGGATTGGAATTTGATACCAATCAGCGAGAATTGGCACTAAATATTCCGAATAACGGGGCATTGTCCGATTTATCGAACGATTGTGTGGTTGAAGTCCCCGCAATTGTGAACAAACACGGCATTCATGCGGAACCGATAGGAAAATTACCGACCGGAATAGCTCAGCTTATGAAACATCAAGCATGTGTTCAAGAATTAATTGCGGAAGCCGTCATCACCGGAGACAAAAACCTTGCAATTCAAGCTTTGCTGATGGATGGAACTCTAGAAAGCCCGGAAATCGCGCGAGCATTGCTTGAAAAGATGATGCGGCTTCAAAACAAATATCTTGTGCAATTCCGATGATAGCCGATTCCCAATACGAGAGATTTTTGGATGTCCGATGTTAAAACGATCGATAAATTCAAGGAACTTTTTTTTCCATTTTTTAGGATTTTATGTGGTTACACGAAATTCTGTCGAAAGAATCGACCATCGAATCAAATAGAAAACTATAAATCCGCAATCGAATAATAATTCGATATGAGATTGCCAAAAATATTTGTGTTCGGTTTGGATCGGGCCGGAAAAACGTTTTTAACGAATTATCTTTTTGCTCGAATTTTGGAAAATACCTATAAACCAACACTGGGATTTAACGTGCAAAACTTTCAACTCAAAGATTTTGGATTCCAAATTTGGGATGCCCCAGGGCAGAAAGGGTTCAGAAAGATATGGAACAAAGGGTACAAAGATGCGGATATGCTTTTATATGTGGTTGACACGTCCGACCCTACCCGATTTGAAGAGTCGAAAGAGGAATTCGATACGGTTATTAAAAACCTAAATAATCCCAAAATTCCATTGATCTTTTGTTATCACAAAATGGATTTACCTGAAGCAAAAGCGAATTTCGAGAAGGCGAAGAAGACGTTTGTTAGCAGTGTTTTGAATCGGAATTATAAGATTCTCGAGACTTCGGTCTATGACGACAATTCTTTGCAAAAAGTAAAGGATGCGTTTGTGGAGCAATTGGCCAAAACGAAATTTGCAGCCGAACAAGCGAATTCTTAATAGCAAAGAGTCTCAACCACCTTCCCGAATGGCTACAATATTGACTCGAGATTCCCGATTTCTTTAAATCCAAAAAAGAAGATCTACCCAACATTAAAAAAATAGCGAGATTTATGAGCATTCCCATCGAATATCCATGCTTTTGACAGATCATGGGTGATTCTGTTCATGGAACGTTTTTTTCTGTTTTAGGTTTGCATTTCGATATCGTGCGTATTAAAATTTTAGCGGTTTTTAAAATATTAAGTGAAAATAAGAACCGGAAAAAAGAAACGATCTAAATTAAATTAGAAATCGTATTTATCGATAAGGAATTGCGTGCTTTGCGTTGTAAACTCTGCGGCAGTAGTCGTAGCAGCAATCACGAACAGTTTTTTATGATTTGCTTTCGGTAATATGAGTTTAACCGCATTTTTCGGTTTATTCAATCGGATTGTTGTCCAATATCCGTGATGATACGGCATATCTTTTCCGGATTTATGAGTGTGATTGGTGAAGAATTCGAGTCGGCCCGTTTTTACATACCCTGCTCGGATACCGGTGCAGATATTGAACCACATATAATCTCGGGCATTTCGCAAATGATGCAAAGGTTTGAATAGCCAAGTTCGGGTATCCCATTGGCCGATAAACCCCGAATATGCGGGCAAAAACACCCGATCCTCTTTTACGATATTATTATCGTAATCGGCCCATCTGAAATGATATTCAGAGTCCGCTTCCGATGCAACCAATAAAGATATGGAGTGTTGATCGGCGGATATTTCGAGGCTTTGTTCTTTAGAAACCATCGCGTCTTTTAGATTTGCTGAACCCGTAGAAGTGGCCGTTTTAATCTTGAATACCACGTCGCCGGAATTGATGACATTCGGAACCAATTCAGCGGGGAACATGCCTTCCGATTGATGATTTTTACCCATAATTGTGACATCATAGTTTAATTCGACCGATTTTTGGGATAAAAACATCGGTTCATGGTAATCTTTCACGGTGATGAGGTATGCGGAGATTCCGTTTGCTTTTACCGAAGTAACAAATGAATTGCCGGAATGCGGGACTTTTTCAAGCGGTTCTTCCAATCCATTCACCCGAATCACCTCAATGATTTCGGAGTACAACGTAATTTTCGCTTGATGGGCTTTCCCTATGCGATCGTAGAGTCGAATAATGATTCCTTTCCCTTCTTCCGCTTTCTTAATTGCGCAAACGCCAATTCCTTGATCTTCGATGGAAAACAGCGATATTTTTTTGTTTTTTGGGCTTGCGGAAGCGATCGTTGTGTGGAACGTTCGCACCGGTTGATTTAAACATCGTGCATAGAAATCGGTTTTAGCGAAAGCAGAATCGCCTTCGTGAACGAAGATTTGGTATCGAATCGTATGTTTGCCCCAATCTTGCGTTGCTTGGTCTTTGAATCCCATGAATCTTCGAACTTGGGGGGTATATAGGAGCGTCAATCGGAGTTTATCCGCAGACGGTCGATCCCAGCCATATTTCGAGTCTTCAATCACCGAAACGCCCCATGTATCTTCTGAGAGATCCACCCAATAGCGCGAAGGCATTTCAAATAATCTGTCGTTATTAACACGACGGTTGGCTCTTGCGGTTTCCCAATTGAAAATTGCTTTCGGATCGGTCATCGCTGGGTTTATCGCTAATTTGAACGAACAGCCTCTTTCTCTCCACGAGATTTTTTCGGTGAATTCCACCACTTCGGAGCCGTCCGAAAGGCTGACATAGCGATCGAATTGCGATTTATTCCACTTCTTGCTGATTTTCAAGGTACATCGAATCGGGCCTTGCTCGACCACGGAGACTTCACCATCTTCGATTCTCAAATACGGGGGCAGCTTTCTATCACGCCAGTCCATGTTCCACGCCGGATATGCCGCGGGTTTTTCCTTTTGAAATTCATAGGCGATGGGCGATTTGAGAATGTTTTTATTCAATGCTTTATGGAAAATAGATGTGATTGTGCCGTTTTTCGAGATGGAAACGATATAATATTGATTTTCAAGCTTGAAGCCTTTTTCGTCGGATTCCAAACTGACTTTTTGCGCGTGTTTCGCAGCCGACGATATCTCAAGCGAAAAGCGGGACCACCCGATCGGTGCCAATTTCGGCGTAAAACATACCACTCTGGTGCCATCGCTTTCTTCATGGATCTGCGCGCTGTATCTTGCGCCATCAGCAGCAATCATGGACACCGATGAACCATTTGGAATTTGAATATGAGAAGGCAAAATCAAGTTAACGATGTCCGAACGGGCTTCCGGTAATGCGTTAAAGATGAGAAATTCCCCATTACCTTCGATATACGGCGCGACCGCTTGTGCCGCATCGTCTAAAATGGCTTGCCACGTTTTCAGAGCGATAACTTCATCATTTTGGGAATAATTATAAGCCAACGGCGTACAAGTTCCGGGTAGAATATCGTGCATTTGGTTGCCCACCACTTTATACCACGCGGCTTTGATCTTTTCTTCCGGATAGCGCGAGCCCGCGAATACCATCGCGATGAGCGAGGCAGATTCGGCAGCAAAGGCCATCTGTTCATTTTTTCGGTTCCATCTCTTCATGATCGTGGCAGAAGTTAAAGATCCCGCACTGTGGTTGATGAGCAGCAAATCGCCTTGGTATGTCGACAATTTCTCTCGCTCCTCTTTTGAAATCTCTTTGAAAAATTGGGTTGCTGCACCTTGCTTGATTACCACATCCGGCGCAATATCTTTTGCATGCGCGATACTTTCATTTGCTCTCTTTATAGAGCCTCTGGTGGGCGCGCCGCCGATATCCCCAACCCCGTAGTAAATAAAGGATTTCCACACACCGGTTTTTTCTCCCGTTCGGTAAAGGGTTTGAATCCGCCTCTTATCTTTATGAAGCGGCGGAATTACATGGTAAGAGTAATTCATTGCATTTAATGCTGACACAATACCTTCCCCATCGGGGCCATTCCAGACACCTAAATCAAAGGGGATACCCACAGCAGACCCCCATGAGAGTTTCTGCGTCGAGAATCCGATGAGCCCGCAATGCGCCAATACCGAAGGCAAATTGGAGGGAAATCCGAAACAATCCGGAATCATATAATCTCTGCTGGAAACCCCGAACTCTTGCTTTTGCCACCGATCTCCATATAAAATATTCCGAACAAGCGATTCAACGGATGGAGAGAGTGTATCCGTTTCATCTAAACAAGTTCCGGAAAGATTCCAGCGACCCGCTTCAATAAATTTTTTCGCTTGTTCAAATTTCTCCGGATAGTAATCCTTCATCATCGAATATCGAAGTGCACCCGTAAAGTTGAATACGTACTCGGGAAATCGGGAAAAGCGGTCGAAATTGTGATCCAATGTGTTTTTAATATATTTCTTTATCGTGGTTGGATACTCCCAACGCCATTGCGTGTCCAAATGCGCATAGGGAATCAGCCAAATCTCTTTCTTGCTATCACTTTGCATGGGTAATCAAAAGAAAGAACAAATAAAGAGTTGTTTCTATTTTGATCTACCGAAAATAATGAAAAGGATTGGCAAAATCCAAGAATGCAAGCACTCAATTTTGCTATATATTCAATTCCCTTATTCAAACAGATAAAACCCGAAAGAGAAATGCATAAATTCGCTCAAGCGCAAGAATTTCTATGGAAAAAACATCACCACAACGGATCCAGAAAAAGAAAATCGTCGGGATGGTCCTTCTCTTGGCGATTCTTGGCTCCGGCGGAACGCTTCTATTTTGGGTTGAATACCCCATTGGAGAGGTTATTATTGAAGTGGATTACGCGCAGCTTCAGCCATTTACAATCAAACCAGTTTGGAATACCTTAAATATTTGGGATATTGCGTTTTTCAACGGCTCGAATTCCGAATATAACATTACACGCTTTAAAACGCGGCATTTCTACTGCGATCACGTAATTCTGTTGACAGCAACGGGTGGCAGGTCTTCTGGCACAAACGAAATGTTTAATGAAGATGCAAATGGAAACCCCTTGTACAATTTCACCAATCTTTTAATTGCGTTGGATTGGGTTGTGGCTGCAAATATTACCGCAACAATTGTGATCGGTAATACCCCGCTTAAAATGTGCGCGGATAACCCCATCGATTACGGCGCTTTCGATGCTAATATCGGCGTGCCTTCAAACTATACGAAGTATTATGATTATATTGCGAATCTCACCCAAGCGGTGAAGGTTCATCTCGGCGTCCAGATCTCAAGATTTGATTGGCGCATAATGACCGAACCCGACAACCATGAGTGGCTTAGAAACGAACTTGAAGATTATTTTCTTATCTATTTGAATTCATTTCGGGCGATCAAATCGGTGCTTTCGAATGCAACCATCTCATTAGGCAATATGGCGAAACCGGATACAAAAGTAAGCTTGATCCCGTTTTTGAAACGGCTCCAGAAAGAAGCGCCCGATACTTTACCGAATTATGTCAGTTATTCCGGTTATGGTGGAGGGCAATTCGATCATGACGAACGCATTATCGGAAAATCGGGCAAATCATGGAACGATGCACTGAAAAAGGAGTTAAATTTACCCAACATCATGGTGAACATCGACGAGGGCCAGATTTTGACGGACTTTGAAGGCATCAGACTCTGGAATGGCGACGGAACCGAATTCGGCGCGGCATGGAACGCGGGCGTATTCCATCAATGCATCATCAATAACATCGGAAGATACACGCAATGGGATTTCTACATGGGCGAAACAAGCTCACCGTCATTGAATGTTATCAGGATCTACGAAAAAATAGAAGGCGAGACCATGGTAAAAACCGACATCAAATATCCTTGGTACGCTAGATATTCTCAAACACGCTTGAACGCATTCGGAACGATCTCCCCGACCACCGGAAAACTTCATCTGATGATCTATTTCGCCGATGAAAATCATTTCTCGAATAAAACCATGAAAGTCAGCGTTCAAATGAAAAATGCGCCCCGAAATGTCTCGGTGTCTGATCTTCTTATGTTTGTTGTTAATAGAACCCATTCCAACGGATTTTGGCAGCAATACGAACTTTTCGGCCATGTAGAGAGAGGATATTGGGAAGGAAAGACATCGAAATGGGATCTCAACGTAGGGGTAACTCTCAACGGAACGGGATATCAAGATGCTTTCTATTTGTGGGCTTGGGAACACCGGGATGATTTTAAACTTCAAACGGCAACGAGTCCGCAGTGGGTCGAAAAAGACGGATCCTATCAAATGCAAATGGTGTTTCCGGCAAATTCTGTCCATCTCTGGGAATTTTGACCCTAAGAATTATATTGTTAATTTTTTTTCCATTTTTTTTCACTTTTTTCTCCATTAAATCTGAATTTATTTAAATTTTAAAAAAAATAACTGATGATATGAAGCTCACGAATGAAGAGCAAGCAATTCTGAATGGGGAAAAAGGACCCACCATGAAGAAAATTCTGCAATCCGTGATTGATTATGGAGAAATCTTCGGAGCGGATTCTCTTGTGGACATTTCGAATAATGGACATTTCGTGATTTCGATGGGCGTTCCTCTTTTTACACCATTCTATATGATGCTGGATGAAATCATCGAATCCGGCTTGAAAACAAAGGGCAATTTTACCGTAGATCCGTACCCGATTGATCATACGAATGTTAAATCGAATCTTTTGCAGAAGGTCATTTTCAAAGTATTATACAAAGCTCAACCTAAATTGGATGAATCTTATAGCAAACTCGGCATCAAAGACAAAAATGCCTACTCTTGTACGTGCTACCTTCCCGAAATGGGTAATATTCCTAAAAAGGGAGATATCCTTGCATGGTCCGAATCCTCCGCGGTGGTGTTTGCTAACTCCGTGATCGGGGCAAGGTGCAATCGAAATTCCGGAGGCATTGATATTTTAATGAATATTATCGGAAAAACGCCCCGTTTTGATTTGATTACCGATGAAGGAAGAAAAGCGAAATGGTTAATCAAACTTGAAACATCAACAAAGTCGAATCCGCAACTATTGGGTTCTGCTATAGGATTAAAGGTTATGGAAGATGTACCCTATATTGTAGGTTTGGATAAATATTTGGGTCAAGGATTGAACGAAGAAAACAAAGCATACCTAAAAGATATGGGCGCAGCTTCCGCATCGAATGGTGCCGTTGGATTATACCATGTGGAAAATTTAACGCCGGAAGCAAAAGAATTCGGCAAAAATCTTCTTGTTCCGGATTACAAGACCTATGTTATCACGGATGAAGAATTACAACGGGTGTATGCAAGCTATCCGAATATCTGGAAAAATGTGAATGCAAAACCGAAGAAATGTTTTATCGGATGTCCCCACCTTTCTTTACAGCAGTTATATTCTTGGACAGATTCGCTTGGAAACGAATTCAACAAGAAAAAAATTCCGATCGAAACAATTCTTCTTGCCGCACCCGATGTTGTTGCCAAGTTCAAAGCAGATACAAAGGCTTACTCTAAATTAATCGCAACCGGTGCAAAATTAAGTTCGATTTGCCCGCTCATGTATATGGCAAACCCCCTCTGTAAAGATGTACCTATTATCACGAATTCAAATAAACTGCGCACATATACAACCGCACGCTTTTTCCCCGATGAAAAATTAATAGAGATTTTAAAAAGAGGTGCAAATAAATATGGCTAAAACGTTTAAAGGCCGAATCATCATAAAACCGGATACACCAACAATAATTGGCGAAGCATTGGTAAGCCGTGTTGGAGTTAATCCGCTGGCATCTTGGAAAGATGGATGCTTGAAAAATAAAAAACCAGCTTTATGTTCAGATGCGAATAATCCCGATCTCTATGGAAAACAATTGGATGGTAAAATTATCTGTCTTCCTCAATTTATCGGCTCCACAAGCGCAGGGCTTGTTCTGCAAACGGTAGCATATATGGGCTTGGGTCCGAAGGCACTGCTCTTTTCTAATTCCATAGATTCGCTAGCCGCTTCCGGGGTAGTTTTGAGCAATATTTGGGTAAACCAGAAAATAATAACAGTGGATCGATTGGGTGAAAATTTCCTATCATACGTAAAAGATGGAATGAAAATAGAGATCAAAAACGATGGAACAATTATTGTCGAATAAATTTACGGAATACGGATAATGGTATTCATGGAAACTTTTTTTGAAATTTTTTACGTGATTTTTTATGTTTAATTCTGATTTTTTATTAAACATTAAAAAAAGAAAAAAATCAGCGGGAAATGGGCATTCCCGCAGAACATCCA
>CAZUTM010000012.1:20849-48808 GCA_964623665.1 uncultured archaeon | reverse complement strand
CCTCCTCCAATCGCTTGAGATGATGCGAAACGGCGGGCTGCGTTTTATCGAGTATCAGTTCAAGCTCGCAAACGCATCTATCTTTTTCTTTAAGCGCATGCAAGATCAGCATGCGATCAGGATTTCCAATGGCCTCCAGAATCGATATCATTTTTTGGATTTCGGAATCGGATTCGAATTTGATTTTTTCTTGCTCGATTTCGGCTAATTTCTCCGCCTCATTCGTGAATGTGGCGCATTTGGAAAGCATGTTCAAAACCTTCCGTTTTTCTTCTTCTTTCATGCTGAATTACTTTGTGAGTGATCTATAAAAAAATTTTCGATACGAATTTAAATCCTTTATTTATATACTAAATATATCTAATTATTTTAATATGTATTAAAACAATTAACTATTTATCAAAATTTTTAAATCTAAAAGTAGCGTTTTAAAAATATGGAAATCGAAAAATCGCTATCAGATACGAATACTGAACCGAAAGAAAAGAAACTCGATTTATTTGAAAAGATGTTGCCGCTCACAGTGGCAATATGCATGGCAATAGGAATACTCCTATCGGTATTTGTTCCGGGATTAAATACCACATTGGAGACAATGAAAATTGGAGATACGAATGTTTTAATTGCGATATGCTTGTTTTTAATGATGTATCCGGCATTATTAAACCTCCAAGTATCGGAACTGAAAAAAGTGGTAAAACATCCGCTACCCATCGGAGTCACATTATTATCAAATTGGCTTATTGCACCATTTTTGCATGCATGGTTTGCACAACTCTTTTTGTCGGAGTATCCGCAGCTCATCGTTGCGGTTATTCTCTTAGGATCCAGCCCTTGCACCGCAATGGTGCTCGTGTGGGGATCTTTGGCCGGTGCAAATCAAGAACAGAACTTCATCAACACATCTCTGAACACAATCACAATTATCTTTTTGTACGCCCCAATTGTTAAATGGTTGACGGGCATGCAAAACATCCAATTGGATTGGCTTTCACTTGTATTATCCGTACTCATTTTCATCGGATTACCTTTAATTGTAGGAGTAATCACGAGAAAAACGCTCATTCCGGCAAAAGGCATTGATTGGTTTGAAAAAACTTACAGACCGATGGTCGGAAAAATCGCTATTGGTGCATTACTGTTTACGCTCATCGTGCTCTTCAGTATGAACGGCCAAACCATGATAAATCATCCACTGGAATTGCTCCTAGTATCGATTCCACTGTTGCTGATGTATCCATTGATCGTGATGATAAACATTCTTATAACGAAGATTTTGAACTTCAAATACAGAGAAGCGGCCACCGCAATCATCATCGGATCCTCATCACACTTCGAGATAGCAATTGCAACGGCTATCGGACTATACGGAGTTGCATCCCAAGCAGCACTCGGAACTACGATGGGCTTGTTTTGGGAAGTCCCTATAATGTTGAGTCTCACATATTTTCTTAGATACCTACGGGATAAGCAATTCTTTTCAAAGAACGGAAATTGAAATCAAGATGATCTTGATGAGCCTAAGGATGCGATTGTTTAAACGATGCCATTCCGGTGTCGTATTTTACACAAGATTTTTAATTTTTTTTTTTTGGTTGTAGCCATTCGGGTCAACCCATGAAAAAGGCAAGCGCAACCGATACAAAAACACACTAAAACGGATGAAATGATCGAAAATGATGTTTTTTCCCCTTTTTCTTCCGAAATTTTGTTTTCTTTTAAAAATTGCTTTTTAGAAAGGCTCTTTCCTCCCTTTATCTCTCTTTCTCCAAATTGTGCTTCTCGATAATCAATTTTTGTCGAACAAAATAGCAATTATTATTAGGAAATCTCACAATGTAATATTGTGAACGAGAAATCCGATGAATCAATATTACAATCACTAACAGAAGAGCAGAAAAAGGAAATCCTCGATAAAATTGAACCATGGGAACGTTCCGGTTTCCAAAGGATCTTAGGCGGTTTTTGGTACAACTATATTTTCAACTTGGGCTTTATGGTCTATGGGCTTGTCTTTGCGGGTTATATTTTTCCGAATTTTATTTTGCCCTATCCGGAGGCGCTCGGATTCAAATCCGTCGTTTCATCGCTCTTTGCTCTCCTATTCAATATTTTCGATGTAGGGATCGGAAGTGCCGTAAGCAGGTTTGTTGCAGAGCATGTAGGCCGGGGCAATATTAAACGCGCTCTTCATTACATACGATTTTTCATCTGGTTTCAAATGATTACCGGACTCATCCAAATCACAATCATTGCGATTTTCTCAATCTCGATAGCAAGATTCAATCCGGATTTTGGCTATATGACATGGTTCTTTATAATCTATTCTACCATTCAATTTCCCGGGATGCTGAGCGTGTACATGAATGCACTTGAAGCGTTTCAGCGGTTTGATAAAAAGAACATCGTTGTCTTCATGCAAACCGTGGTCCTCGAATTGATCACCCAAATTATTTTCATTTATTTAGGGAGAATGTTCGGTCGGTCGAATCCGATGATGGGAGAATTAATGGGTGCGACCATCGGATACATCATTGGTCTTTACATCGATGATTTTCTCGCCATGGCCCTTTCCGCGAAATTCTTTTCAAATATATTGAAACCGTACGGAATAAAATTAAGGGAAACGCTTATACCATCGGTGCCTAAAGATGTCATGAAAGATTCGATAATATTTGGGTTAAAAAACCTTTTTCAAGGAATATTTTATCAAGTTTCGATGTTATTCATCACCGGAGTCACCATACTTTGGCTTCCGAGTTATGCCACCATCATCGGGTTGTTCACGATTGCAGATGGGATAACACGCGTCGTTATTCAAAGTCTCCCGACCAAATCCGCAATTTCGGAATCTTATAATACGGGCCGGAAACATTTGACGGATTATATTATTCAAGCCCAATTCAAGTGGTACGGTATTCTCACATTTTACTTGGCAATCATGATAATTATGCTTATTCCGCCATTGATCAGTGAAATTTCCGGTCAATATGCGCTGGCGGCAACTTTAATTCCGTATATTATGGTATCCAGATTCTTTATCGGGCCCATTCATTTTTCGGATAGTGTTCAACAAGGCTGTGACAAGCCGGAATATGCCGCCTATTCATTAATGGTGCAGATGTTCGTGCGGATGATCTCATTTTATCTATTCCTTGCTCCGGAGGGGCTTCCAAGATTTTTCAACAATTATAATTATCTCTACGCATATTGTCTTGCAGACTTTCCTTCAATCATCGCAAAAAATATATTTGCATGGTGGTTAATTGATAAAAAATTAATTAAAGTAAATGTGCCTGTCTATCAAACCATCGTTGCACCATTTATTTCCATATTTCCGATCATATTTATCAATACGATAATTATCCAAATATTTAATGTGATTAAAGCTAATGGGATTGTCGCAATCATTGCTTTCGGTCTTTTAATATTGATATTGATGCTTTTCATCTTTCCAATCGTATTACTTTCTCCGATCCTCGGTTTTCTTGGTGGATGGGATGAAAAAAGCCTTGATCATGTAAAAAATGCAGCATTAATAAGCGGCCCGAGTAAATGGCTAACGTATTCCATGTATAAAACTGCTCATTGGGCATTTAATCACTCACCGTTGAAAAACCTAGGAGAAAAATATAAAATCCCCCATGAACTTGCCGATAAAGAAGCAGATGAGCTCACCATTTTAAGATATTTGGCAAAAAGCAAAGACATCTAAAGATAACGCTATCTTTTTATGTTATATTTATTCTTTAAGAAAGTTAAAGGAACGAACAGAATGGAAATGGAGAGCAAACGAACAGACTTGAACGTAAAAGGAAGCAAACACAATTGAAACTGATATCAAGCGAACAGATTGGAAAGAGAAAGCAAGCGAACAGATTAGAACGTCAATCGAACACATAAGATTTGAAAAGGAAAGTGGCAAAAAGAAGAAAAGAAAAAAAAGGCTTAGGAAGAAACCACATCAATATTAAACGTAAAATTAATCGTGGTTTTCATAGAATTAGCAATTAAACAATTCTTCTTCGTTTTCTCAGCCACTGCTTCCGCTTTTTTCAAATCCGCATCTTTAAAAATTTTAAATCTTAAATTTAGATTGATCTCGGAGATCCATTGCCCATTTCCATCGGGAAGAGATTCCAATTTTCCTTTGCCGGTAACCACAATATCTTTGTATTCAAGCTTTGAATTCTCCGCCACAGAGACACACGTCGTAAATACGCACACCGCCGCAGATGCAACATAGAGGTGCTCGGGAGTAAAATATATGCTTTTTCCGTTCGCACTATGCGGACCTTTGAATTCTTGCGGCGATTGAACCATTATTTCATCCGCATCCGTATCGGGTAAATACAGCGTGCCGATCCGAGGCTCCGAGCCCGGATTCTTAAATTTATTTTGCACCACTTTTGTTTCGTAAAAATATACAGACTCCATGAGGAGTCCAGTCATTTTCCTAAAATAAATGTTTTGTTTCATTGAAATAATTCCAAGAAAAATTTCCTTAATAAAAAATTCCATCGAAAATAACGCTTAAAAAATGCATCGGAGTTACAATCGAGTCAATATAAACAAAAAAATATGATAATTTATGAACATGGCTTTACTGATCTTAAAAAAACATACGAAAAATAATGAATAGACATCCAATTTTAGGATTAGGTTATCTTCCATGTTTTTATTGCGCCCTCTATGTCACCCATAACAATCAAACTCAGATGCCGGGCAGTACACAACGAATTGGAAAGACCAAAGAAAGTTCGCAAAGTGCGGCCACGGGTGAGATCCCATAACTTCACGGAATTATCCTCACTCGTCGAAACCATAAACCGCTCATCATCAAAGACATTGATCGAATGTACCTCATCCTTATGCCCCAAAAGCGTGGTTTTCAACTCGCCGGTCAACATATCGAACATCTTGATTTTCCCATCCAACGAACTCGTAATCACCGTGGAGAAAAATTCATTCGTCTGAATATCGGTAATTTCCCGAGTATGCGCTTTAATATCATACATCAAATTTTTTGTATCCGTAGAATATGCTTTCAGATGCCGTTTATGATCCACCACGAACATCATTTTCGTTTTTCGAGCGCAAATTGCCATCCGCGGATTCATAAACTTATCTTTCAAAGTCATCTTAAAGCGCCAATTGAGCGTATTATACCACCCGAAATTCCCTGCAGAAGTTCCCACAAACAATATTTGATTGGACATGAACTGTAAGGCGATGATCGGATCTTTAAGATTTTTCTCGATTACAATATTAAATGAAGGCAATTCATAAACCACCATATCTCCATTTGCATAACCTACGACAAATTGCGTTCCCATCGGATGAAATGCAATTTTGGTTGGAGATATTTTTGTTTGGGCAGAAGCAGGTGAATAGGAATAATTGGACCAGCCAGAATTATCGACACATTCTGCGATTAGAAGTTCCTCCGTTAGAAAAAACTTATCTAACGGCTCGACAAAGCGCATGATTCGTTTAATGGGTTTAAAATCGGGATAGGTTCGTAATTCCACATAATCTTCTGAAGAGAAAAATGCAATCATATTGATCCGAGAATTTACCGCAACTTGTAATAACTCTCCTTCAACAACATCTTTTATCATCCTATCTTTGCAAAGTCTCATAATGATCACCAATTTTGTGTATCTTTTTACGAATTTTTTACTTTTTTACGAAAATCTCTTGTGGTGTACAATTCCTATTTTCTCAAATTTACTAACAATAACAATGCGAAATAATATTAAAAACTTTTGCCAAATCCGAAAAAGGAAAGTTTCTTATTCGGGTTAGCGAATTATGATTCCAATTTTCGCAATTTTCTCGGTAATTCACAGAAATTTTATAACGGCAATATATACACATCTATATATAACTTCTTTCCGAATTTAAAATATGGAAATTTTTTTTTTAATCTCGGACATTTTCATTTATTCAGATTATAAATTTATAAATGATGAATATAAAGCTTTGTTTTTTATTTTTTTTTTGTAAATTATTTTGAATCTTTTCAAATTTTTTTTATCGTGTTTCCTGCTTTTTAAAACAAAATGGGCGTTTATTTCAAGAAGAATGTAAAAATTCTATCAATGGAGAACATGATTTGTGGATAGTATTTATTATCTTTGATTAAGTTTTTGACAAGTGGTGAAGGATCTACTAAATTGTAAAAACACAAAATAAATGAAACTATTATTTCGAAAAAATAAACTTTTAGTAATTTAAAACGATGTAATCCACAGAATAAACGATACCAAAACACAAAATAAATGATACTTTATTACAATTCCATAAAAAAGATGATACTAATTATCATCTTAAGCAAATTATATAAATTTGGTGCATGATTAATATATATAATGAAAATAGAATTGAAAACCGATCTTAAAGGTCGTGTTAATAATATATCAGAAAAAGACATTCTCTCAGAACCATATATGCCTCTTTACGAAGCAATTATCAATTCTCTACATGCTATTGAAGAAACGAAAAAAGAGAATGGAGAAATAATAATAAAGATAAATCGCCAAAACTCTTTAATTGATGGGGGTGAAAGAATCACTCCGATTTTGGGTTTTACTGTTATTGATAATGGAATTGGATTTAACGAAGAAAATTTTCAATCATTTTTAACTTCAGATAGTTCTTATAAATTTGAAAAAGGAGGAAAAGGAATAGGGAGATTTACATGGTTGAAGGTCTTTGAAAAAGTGTTAATCATTAGTAAATTTATTGATTCTCGTGGAGATGTTAAGAAAAGAGAAATCAAATTCGATTTAAGAAATGGTATCGTCCCAGAATTTAAAGACACTGATAATAATGAATTGAAGACGATAGTTGAATTAATTAATATTAAAGAGAAATATCGTGCAAGAGATAAAGCATATAAGACATCCCGAAAAATATCTCAAAGAATTCTTGAACATTTTTTATCATTTTATATTTTAAACTCTAATCCAAAAATCATTGTTGAAGATGGAAATGAAATCATTGATTTATCAACTCTTTATAATGAATTGAAAAAAGAAATGCGAGAAGAAGAAATAATCATTCAAGGTGAAAAATTTATCTTGTTTCATTTAAAATGGACTGATACTCATAATCAAATGAATAAAATCGTTTATTGTGGTCATAATCGGCAAGTTATAGAAGAAAATATTGATCTTTTGGGAGAATCTTCATTGACTGATGAATCTAACCAAAATTACTATTATGCTTGTTATGTTAGATCAGATTATTTAGATCGATATGTTGATGGCTCTCGAACATCCTTTTCAATTCCACAAAGAGAGAAAGAATTATCTTCCTTTTTAGATGAAACAAAAATCTCATTTGAAAAGATAAGAAAAGAAGTTTTGAACAAAATCCATGAATACCTCAATCAGTACTTTAAAAAAATAGAAGAGATAAAAAAACTTAAGTTATCAAATTTCATGCAATCAAATCCTCAGTCGAGATTCACCATAAATAAATTCAAGATCGAAATAATGAAAGAATTAAAAACAAAAGATGATGAAGAAAAAATCAATTTTCTATTCTATAAATATAAAGGACAAAATGAATTTTTAAAATTACAAGAAATCAAGGATTATCTAACTGATGATAAAAAAAATGGAGATCTAAAGAAGAATATTGACAAAGTTCTTGAATCAATAGAAGAAACTGAGAAGGACAATCTTGTTCATTATATGGTTTATAGAAAATGCATTATTTCATTATTGGAAAAATATATAAATGTAAATACAGAAGGTAAAATTGAGAAAGAAAAGGTAATTCACAATCTTATATTCAAAATGAACAAAACTTCTGATGAAGTACAAGAAAATGATTTAAATTTATGGATACTTGATGAAAAATTAATATTTCATAGTTACGCGACCTCAGATTTACCATTAAATAAAATAGTTGAAACGGATGATATTTCAAGGCCAGATGTATTAATATTTTCAGATGTCGTAGATTCAGTTGTTAAAAGCGTATGTATTATCGAATTGAAAAAACCATATACTTACAATGATGATCCTGTTTCACAGTTATTTGGTTATGTTGATGAAATTCGAAAAAAGAACCAGTTAAAAAATCTTAAAATACGAGTTAATCCAAACACGATTTTCTTTTGCTACGCCGTGTGTGATATTGATGAAAATATTCGAAAAAAAATTAGTAATTATGGAATGCAGCCTTTACCTTCAGATATCGGTTATATTACATACAACCATATACATCATGCGTTTTTAGAGGTTCGCTCTTATGATAGAATTCTTGAAGATGTAATAAAACGACATAAAATGTTTTTTAGTAAATTGGGAATTGAAAAATAGAAGAATGTTAAGGAGTTGAATGGTTATTATGGATGATTATAAAAATATTGAATATGATTATATGAATTTATTTTCAGTTGAGAATAAGACAAAAATTCGAGACTTATACAATTTAGAGGAATGTTCTGATGATGAATTTTTATTAGAAATTAAAAAAAAGAAGATCTCATTGTTGGATTTTAGAATAAAGAATCTGGAAATGAAGATTAACCATGATCGCAACAATTTTTCAGACGCTATCAAGAAAATTGTCAAGGAGAGGGCAAATTATCTCTGTAGTAGATGTAATAAACCAACACAGTATCCTTCAGAAAATGATAATATGAAAGTTGGCAATTATGGTGTTGTATCTCATATATACCCTGCAGTAAATACCGGCCCTAGATGTTGGGAATGGGCAAAATCGGGGTTATCTTCAGAATTTATCTATTCCGTTGAAAATGCAATCTTTCTTTGTTGTAATTGTGCATGTATAATTGATACAAATCAAGGAGAAAATTTTTCTTCTGAAAAATTATTTGAAATGAAAAAACAACATGAAGAGAAACTAAGAGCACCAAATTGTTCATTCCAAATTTCTTCAGATATTACAGATACTGCAACAAAAAATGCAACCACCCTTTTTAATTATCCAGAAAAAAATAAAAAAACGGATAAGGAAGAAAATTATGAAAATATAGTCAATGATATAGAGATTACAATTTCTCAAACCGATATCAATAAAAAGGGCGATGAAATCTATAGATTACTAAATATATCTAAAGATGTGAGAGTTTGGATTGTTTTAAAGAAAATCTATGATACTGAATTTTATATGAAGATTAGGATATTTGGAAAAAATGAAAGTAACAATCCTATTTTTTTAGGGTATGCTGATAACAATCTTTATTCTGGGGAAGGTGGATTTGTCTGGAAAAGATCGCACCTAAATGGGCATTTCTCTATTTTAGAGGGGGCTTTAGAATTCGACGAAATTGTTTTGGTTGTTGAACTTATGATATTTGATCCTAACAATAATTTACATTTCAAAGACCCGGGCATATGGATTTTCCGAAGAACCGATCAAGGAATGTATTCAAATTGGTTTCCAGCACCGGACTCTTTATACGATAAAATTATTTTAAGAATGAAAAAATTTCGAGGTGTTGATTTATATGAAGAAGAAGCTAATGCGCTCGTTGAACTCGAAGATATAATAAAAACTCCTATTTATTCTGTTCTGCTAACTGGTCAAAAAAAAACAAGCTTCCTTGAAAATAATGGACATGTTACTGAATTAAAAATCGATGGTATAAGTCTCGAAATCTTCCCTGATCAAATCAATAAACTGGAATATTTAACATATTTAAATGTATCCCAAAATTTGTTAACCCAATTACCTGATGCATTATATGAATTAAAATTTCTAAAAATTTTACACTTAAGCAGCAACAAAATTAAAAAAATATCTCAAAAAATTGGTAATTTTAAATATTTGAATGAATTGAGTTTATGTTGGAATGAATTGAACGAAATACCAGAAGAAATGGGTCAATTAGAAAAAATTAAGATATTAAATATATCTGGGAATAAAATTACTCAAATACCTAAAAAGATCGGAAATTTGTCAAATCTTACTCATTTTAAGTTGCACAACAATGAGATAGAACATTTACCTAAAGAATTAAAGGATTTATCAAATCTAACCGAGATTGAAATTCATCATAATTATCTTGCTTACGATCCAATTACCAAAGAAGTAATTAATCATTTCATAATATTGGGAATTAAAATTAACTATCTTCCTCAAAAAGATTAATTCAGATAAAGGTTTATTCAGATTCGGGATTAAAGTGTAATAGAATGCTTTTATCTTAAATCATGGAGTTATTTTATTGAACCATTTTTAAAAAAAAAACTCAATCATTATTCATTAATCATTGAATCAGAATGAGCAAGTCCGTTGATGAATTGTCTTTTGAATTATTCTATTTATTTATATTTATTCCCTTTCTTTCGATTACAATCCATACAACTTATTTGTATGTTTCTTTCTTCAGAACTCCCTCCCTTAGAAAAAGGGATTATATGATCAAATTCTATTTCTTTATCTAAAAGATGTTTTTTACAGGAATTACAAATTTTGTGCCTATTTCTGAAAGATCAGGCAATAATGATGGTGTACATTGGAGACATAATGAGTAGGATAGCCCCAAATACCCAAAAATTTTTTATCTTGACACCAAATGATTTCTTGTTTCAATATATAGTGTTTGGACAGCTTGAAAGCCAAATCCCATGCAAACGGCACCACTTTGCCGCCCGGAGTCCGAACATTTTGCACGATTATGACAAGGTATGCACCGGATCTCAGTATTTCTTTGATTCCGCTAAATAATACCACTAATTCTTTTAGAAATTCATCATATTCTGAAATTCGACCGAGATCGGCATCATTATCACCATAGGTGTCCATCAATCCCCCTTTTTTTCGCTTTTTATGCCGTGATTCCACCCCTCCTCTACTCTTTGCCAACATGTTCCAATATGGAGGAGATGTGATGAGAAAATCGGCTTGGGGATAATTATTTTCCTTGAAGATCGTTGAAAGGTTTCGACAATCTTGGTTAAAAACTTTTAAGATGAGTTCTTTATTTTTAGCACGGGATTGGGCATATGCGGCAAATACGGGATTGAGTTCCGTACCGATGCAATTTCGTTGCGAGTCGTTGCATGCAGCAAGGGTGGATCCGATACCCATGAAAGGATCGAGCACCCACATATCTTTTTTTGTAAAAAATTCGATGAAATGCTTGGCGAGGTCGGGCGGAAACGAAGCCGGGTGATTTTTAATATCTTTGGGGATATCGGAAGGCTTTCCATCTTTGATAATCCAAGATTTTGTGTGTCGTAGCCATTCTGTTCCTGTGAGATCATTCAAAGTATTTCGGGAATGGTATATGCCCGCGGTGGTCGCTTCGAATTCCAGATCTTTAACATTTGAAGCAAGTTTCCTTAAGGATCTGGCGCATTCTTCGAGATTTCCTTCCGAATATTGCAGTTTAGCCGATTTCAACATTTCTTCCAATTCGGGTTCAAACATTTCGATTGTTTCTTTGGCGTTTTCCTTTATGCATTTTCGGTTATATCTTTTTACGAATTTATCGAAATCTAAGCTCCACCAGCCGTCCATAATCAAATAAATTTTTGATATTTGAAAATGCTTTTGTTTTATTGCTTTTCGAGACCCTTAGCCAGTTAAAGGGCCTTCAATCCGAGAACTTATCGCAAAATTCTCGGATAAACCTTAAATTTCGGGAAAATTTCAATTTGGTATGCAATCTCAAGCCGAGAATGTCGTGGATTTTGACCGAAGATCCTCATCAAATTTCATTGAAGCATCGAAAAATAAGTTGAACTGGTCGAAAAATGAAATTCATTTACCAAGGTTTATTTATGGGGTAATTAATCTTTATCAAGTGGCAGTTTCTGTAATCGTTCCTATGATGGTCATTTTTATCTTCTTTCGTATTGCGGATAGCTTTATTTTAGTGTATTATGTTAAAATTATTTTATTTGGAGCCGTAGTGATTTTGAGCTATTTATTATATATATTTATATCTGTGAAGTTGAGCAAGAGTGTGGTTCTGTGGTGTAAGAAAAAGATGCCTCTTACCGAGGGCGTTTTCAGACGTAGTTTCAACGAAAAAAATGTGGAGGACAAGCGATTGTATTATTATCATGTTCGCGGATTCACCTACAAATGGCCCGTTTTTACCGCAAAGAAGACTTTTTTTCCATGGATGGTAAATTATGCGCTCCGTGAAATCGGTGGAAATCGAATAGGAAGAGATTCAATCTATGCAGATACATTTGTTGGTTTGGAGTTTACCGATCTTGCTTCGAACTCGGCAATCCTTTACAGTTCTTCGATAAGTTCGCATGTTGTCGATTCGATATTCGGGAATCTAACGATTAAATCCATCACCGTTGAGGACAATGGGATTCTTCAACCGCATGCGATTGCTGGACCGGGATCCGTGATAGGAAAAAATACCACGCTTTTTCCATTCAAGGTTGCGGTAAAAAATGAGAAATGTCTTGAAAAATATTATTTTCCATTCGGGATAAAGTATCAGTGGAGAGGCATCGATCAAGAATAGTTACAAGCGTGTAATCGACACTAATCGTCCATGTGAATATTATTTTGAAATGAAGGGCAGTAATTGCTCAATTCGATCCAAAATGATAGATACTTTAATTTTTTCGAATTCGACTCGTTTTGTAGAACCAGTACATACGGCAATCCTTTGACAGCCCGCTCCTTGAGCCGCCAGCATATCATATCGACTATCCCCGACCATAACACATTGATCCACTGGAAGATTCATCAATTTGCAACATCGTTCGATCATTTCCGGATGCGGTTTGCCTTGCGAAACATCGTCGATTCCAACATACCCTGAAATCAAAGCGGTCCAACCGAAATAGTCTATAAATGCTTTGATTACTACCCGATAGTTATTGGAAGCGATGGCAATCTTGCCTCCGGTCTTGATAATTTTTTGAAGTATTTCATCAACTTTTGGGTATAAACGAATTTTGTGGAGCAACTTCAGAATGGAATCGGTGTGTTCATCACCCAATTTTTTTGGATCTCCTTTGAATTCTTTACCGGCAAGGGTTTCCATCATTGTATCTGTTGGTTTATCAAAATGTAACAAAACATCTTCGCGGGTTCGTTTGATTCCGTATTTCTCTAAAACCATTAATGCCGCGCCGATTTGGGCATCATCGGATTCGAGAAGGGTGTGATCCAAATCGAATATATAGCCTTTGAATGAGTGCATTTTACAAAGAGAAAAAAACCGTGGAAATTAAATCTTTTCAGCCCATTCGCTCGTCAATAGAATCATTCGTGAATCCTCTGCGAATTCGAGTAGAGGGTGAAGGATACGTGTGTCGAGATACACTAGAATATCGTCGTTTTGTTAATTGTTTCTGTTCTCTCTTTTTATCTTGTAAGTGCCTATTGAGGCTCTGAACTCTCTCAAAAGCGAGCGATCCGGCCATGGAGTCAGCATAAAACATTCCTTTGGGGGTAAGTCGCCATTTTTGATCTTTGTATGTTAACAAGCCGTATTCAAACATCAATGTAAGCCATTTTGACCACCGATCCACAAGGTCGTGATGAAATATCGAATTATAGAGATTCGGGTCTATAGAGGTCCCCTTGATTTGTCGCGTTAGCCAAAATATATTCATATCATCTAGCTGATATTTGAATGCATCTTTCCATCCTCCCCTTTTTCGCATTACGGCATGAATATACTCAAGCATTGAATCATAATTCATAAATTTAATTCCATTTGTGAATTTGGGGTTATAAAGAGAAGTGATTGCGGCCGGTCCAAATCCAAGCCAATCATAGCGCTCCGGTGCTCTTAAATATTCTTCATATCGGTACACCGAGGCTTCTCCTCTATCGCTCTTTCCAAAATCGGTGACCGTGTAAGGTATATAGCCATTTTTTTCGAGATGATTGTACAACGCAATCCAGTTTTCAAAATTTTGATTAGCATTGGGCAAACGGTTCAAAATTTCGGAATCTTGAGACCATGGCGTTCCTAATCCGGGATAACAGACCAAGTTATAAAAACAGATATGATTGAGACCTAATTCGATGGCTTTATCGACATCTGATAGAATTTGTTCTGTGGTTTGTCCCGGCAAATTGAACAGAAAGTCTGCTGAGCATTTTATCCCAAGATCCTTGGCCTTTTTTATGGCGTTTTCGAGATGTTGATTCAAATGAGTCCTGCCCATGATTTTCAGAATTTCGGAATTGAAGGTTTGAATTCCAAGGCTGATTCTCGGCGTTAGATCTTGAAATTGCTTAGAAAAAAGTTCCAATAATTCATCGGTGAATCGAACTGGCGTTCCTTCCAGCGTAATTTCGGCTTTTGTAGAAAAATCGAATTCCGACAATACGGTCGAAAATAAAAGATCCGCTTGCTCGATATTCATCAGATTTGCAGTTCCGCCTCCAAAATACAAAGCGGAAACCAAATTTTCGGAAATCTGCGGGTATTTTCTGTTAAAAACTTTTATTTCCTTGCACACCGTGCGTATACAACGATCAACGAGTTCATTATTGTAAGATTCATTTGGAAAAGTACAGAATCCGCAGCCTTTAACAGCCGGTGTGCATGCGGTATGCGGAATGATACCGACCGCTAAGGGTTTTTCCGCCAAACGCGCTTGATGATCAAATTGGTGTTGGTAGCTAAAATTTAATGGTTGCAAGCCTGAACTCATCGGAAAGCCGTGAAGCAAACGATGACGTTGCTGTTTTTTCATCCGCGATTCAAGATCTTTTTTCATTTCTTCGTATTTCATACCCTTGTATTAAATTTCGCATTTTTAAAATCTTACATTTTACCTTTTGTTTTGTTTTTGGTTTGCTTTGCTTTGCTTTGCTTTGCTTTGCCTTGCTTGCGGATCCTTGCTTGCGGATCCTTGCTTGCGGATCCTTGCTTTGCTTTGCCTTGCTTCTCTTTAGTTTCCTTTGCTTATGTATCTTTGCTTTGCTTTGCTTTGCTTTGCTTTGCTTTGCTTTGCTTTGCTTTGCTTTGCCTTGCCTTGCCTTGCCTTGCTTGCGGATCCTTGCTTGCGGATCCTTGCTTGCGGATCCTTGCTTGCGGATCCTTGCTTTGCCTTGATTGTGGATCTGCGCTTTGTCTTACTCTGCTTTGCTTGTCGGTTTCTAAACCCTTGCAATAAAAAATCGAAAAACTAATCCGTTTAATTGAATTTTAAGCTGCCAACAAGCATTTCCATATCATAGGGTGCTCGACAACCCGCGGCCAAGACCCGATCTAAATGATCTGCGTTTTTCTTTTTTACTTCTTTCGCATGCTTTTCAAGTGCTTTTATCGCCAATTTTATGTTCGGTTCGGGTGCACCTACTTCGTGCATATAGAGACCGATTAATATAGTAGGCATATCTCCTTTTACGGCCATGGAAACATATTTTCCGAAATAATTTACGTTTTGTTCCATTGTATTGGAAAACCGGCCGACCTTGAGCTCTTCTCCACCTAAAACCTTGAATTCGATTCCGTAATAAATGGGCCCTAAAATTCTTTTATCCACTTGGGGTGCATCGTCGAATTCTTTTAGGATAAATTCTGGGGCTGCAAGCATCAAACCCCTTGACTTCGCTCTTGCAATACAGTCTCCTTGCTCATTGTACAAGAGCATATCCAAAAATTCTGACATGCCTTTCATTGGTACTCCGAAATTTAAAATGAATTGGTACAATCGGATGGGCAAACATGCTAAAAAAAAAGTATTTCCACCCGACTCGCTGGGACAGAACCCGCTTAAATAAACAGCGATAATGCCCATTTCCGTTTTTAATTTTTTAAAGAAAACGATTTTTAGGAATCTTTCTTTTACATTTGTAATGAAATTAAATGGAGATAATCCTGATTTTTATTGGTATTCGTATCGGATGCATGGATTTGGTTCAAATATCTACGCGGTGGATCAAGGTGACGAAATTTGGCTGTTCGATTGCGGAACCGAACGCTTCAGATTCTTCGATTCATTTCTTTCGCGTTTCAAAAAGGACGGGCTCGATCCTTCGAAAATAACCAAAGTGTTCTTCACGCATGCGCATCCGGACCATTGTTCTGGAGCAATCAAATTATTGAAACATTGTTCTCCCGAATACTATATCTCGCAATCCGAATTTTCATGGTTTAATTCTTCAAATTCTCCGAATAAAAATTCGTTAGATGGATTTTGGAAAGCCCAATCCGATTTTGCGGGCCATTATCAAAAACTGTTGTTACCAATGCCGCTTCCACTATTGATTTCGTTTTCTTCCTTTCAAATGGGTTCACTTCCGAAGTTAACAAAATTGAACTTACTATCCATCTCAGAAGCTAATATTCGGGGCCCCCGTTATGATCTCACCACAATTCCAACACCCGGTCATTCTCCGGGACATACATCATATCATTTTCCAAAAGAGAAGATATTGATCGCTGGAGATATTTTCGGCAGAATTCCGAATAAGCCCGTTCTCAATTTACCGACGGCTAACTTCACTGACTATCTTGGATCCATAGATAAATTAAGAAAATTATCTCCCGAATTTTGGGGAACCGGTCATGGAAAGGCAATCGGGGTTGGAACCAATTTATTTTCCGAATTATGTGAACATACGCTGGAAAATCTCAAGCGAGCGAGAGATATTGCAGAGACTATAATAAATTCGATTGATTTCAAACATACAGAAAAGGATGACAAAGATATGAATCATAAATTAATAAATAAAATTAGTAAAGCAATCTACAACGAATTCGGAAAATTACCTTGGAATGGATTCGAGCGGAAAATTCTCGCTTTCACAATATTAAGGGAAACCCAATCAATGAAATAAAAATTTAGTGATGATATAAAATCGGAATAAAATTATAAAAAAGGGGAGCCACCCAACCCGATTTTTTTCGTTTCTTAAATGCCGATGGCGTTTATAGAAAAAAATATATAGAATGCGATCTGAGTAATGTTGCGTGAAAAATTATGGCAGATTTAAAGCTTGAAGTCATTAACGGTGGATCGGCCCTCGATGGTCGCGCTTATCTTCATAAAGAATCGATGGATGCGTTGGGATTGGATGATTTTGATGTTATTCAATTAATCAACGAATACGAAGATTTTGGCGCGTGCCAAGTCATCGGAAACAGCGAGCAATGTGCTCCGGGATTCGTGATGGTTGATTCGTCCATTTTGGATAGCGCAAATATTTCTGAAGGCGATATTGTAACCGTTCGGAAAGCCAAAGCGAAAGGAAATATCACCCAAGTGCAGATCGGAGTTCAATCTATGGCTCAACAGCCCACCGAAGAAACCGTGGTATGGGTTGCGGAACATGCGGGTGAGTTGGCAAATATTTTGAAGAAAAGGCCCATTTATCGAAACTTAGAAATTGATTGGCGAGATGCGGGATGCGGGCATGTGAAACTTCGTATTATGAAGGCGAAAGGCCTCGAAGGAGACGAAATCGGTATCATCGATCCTACCGGGCACGAAATATTATTCGAGATCTGTCCGGCGCTTGAAATGAGTTTCAACGCTATTTTGTTATTGGATGTTTCGGGGTCTATGCAAAAGCAAGATTTGGTGGTTCGGGATTCCACGGGTATTCTCGAAGGTCTCAAGAAAGGCTTGAAAGACAGCGACGATTTGAATAAATTCTTGGTTTCCGTAGAAGAAGGCGGGAAAGTATCCCGTATTCATGGTGCTGCGCTTTCAACGTTGCTTTATCTTTCGTTGAAGATTGGTCGCGGGTGGGGTGAATATGTTCAAATTCTCACTTTTGCCGATAATGTTGAAACTCTCAAAGTGTCGGACGCCTCGGGCAACCAAACGGAGATTTTGCAATGTACCGGCGCACTTAAGGAAGCCAATCTCAATGCGATGGCACAGTATGTCATCTCGAAAACAGATAAAGCATCCGGTTTAACCGCCATGTCCGTTGCTCTTAAAAAAGCAGTGGAACAAATCGACAAATTTCCAACCAATCCGAAAACCGGAAAACGCAATCCGACTATGATTGTTCTATTAACCGATGGGCAACCCAATAAAGGGGATTCTGATGCCGTTCCCGAGATTCCTGTCAATCCAATTCCGATTGTAAAGAAAGAAGTAGCGTCAAAAGAAGGTGTCGCCCTTTATGCCATTGGAATTGGCGAAGCGGATGATAAATTGATGGAAAAAATAGCAGAATACGGCCGAGGCGAGTATTTCAAAGCCAATTCGTTCGGAGAATTGTGGAAATTCTACGATACCCTTGCCCAAAGGTTTGCAATCGCCGCTAAAACAACACCCGAAAGTTTCCAAGAATTTGTAGAAGAAAACGAACCTCAAGGCTCTGGGGCCTAAACCGATTTGGAATTTTCTTTTTTCCTCAAAGCCATTATAAATTTCTTCGTAAATATTTTTAAGTCCGCTATATTTGTTCAAAAAGGGTTTAAGAAAAACAATGTTTTTTGACTCTCTGTGTAAACATAAAAAATTAAATTTCAAATGAAGTTTCGGTGGACCGTATTATCCACGTGCTGTATAGGCTGTGGATATTCTTTGGGAATTGCCCTTTCCCTTATGATTTTTTTATGTGTATATTAAAGCATTCCGATGTTTCCATAATATTCTGTTTCGGTTTCGTTATATGCATCTGCACTTATAGCGACGTCCTCTTCTTGAGTATCTCCTTTATCATCTTGGGTCTTTTTTTTCGTGGTAATTAATTTTAATATATAGGTCTTTCCGCAAGCGTCGCATTTGACCTTGACTCGTTGTAAGGATTTGAAATAATTTTCCTTATCCGCGGGTGTGATTTCTTCTTTAATTTCGACCACGTGAAGTTTTGATTCATCTGAATTTTCGCATCCCGGAATCATGCATGATATTAAATTAATGGATTCTCGTCCACGATTTCCCACGCCAGTGTATACATATGGTGGGATAACATCGCTTAACTTTTTTTGATCAGCCATATTGACTAGTTGTTTTGAGAAATTAAGAAGTTTTTGCGAAAGGGGTAAAATTGAAAAAGAAAAATCGATTTCAATAAATATGAAAAAGGGAATCGACGCTTCAGAAATAGAAAAGATTGCGAAGCTTGCGCATTTGCAATTAACTGAGGAGGAAAAGGTCAAATTTACCGCCCAGCTCGGGAATATTTTGGACAATTTTGCTCAATTATCGGAAGTGAATGTAGATGGTGTTGAACCTACGGCACATGCCACCGAGATCTTGAATGTGTTTCGGGAGGATAAGCCTACCCCATGCATAAGTCAGCAAGATGCGCTTAAAAATGCCAATCAAACAGAAGATGGTTTCTTTAAAGCGCCCCGTATTATTTAATTAATTTTTTTTGGCGTACAATTATTGATCAAACCGGCAGGGTATGCAAGTGAGAGATTCTCAGTTTGAGTTAATAATCTTCGATTTAGATGAGACCCTTATCGAGATTCCCCATGCTTATGATTTTTTCGATGGTTTGATTATTGAGACTCTCAAAAAAATCGGTATAACCCCTATACCTTTGCAGACGGAGCGGGATCGGCTGTGGAGAACCGGTAAAGAATATATTGAAATTTTAAAATCATGGGGAATTGAGAATCCCGTGCAATTTTGGTCGATTTTTGATGAATTAGACTTCGACCGGAGAAAACAACTAATTCTCAAAGGCGAAATCAAGCCGTTTTATGATACAGCACCGACTTTGGAGAAACTAAAAAGTCTGAACATTAAACTGGCAATATTAACGAATACAATTAGGAGAATTACGGATTACACGCTTCATTGTTTTGGACTCGCTCGTTTTATTGATTATACCCTTGCTTTAGGAGATACCCAAGAGAAATGTAAACCCGAACCCGATGGGGTGTTTGAAATTTTAAACTTTTTCTCAATTTTACCAGAGCACGCTGCGATGGTGGGTGACTCTCAAAATGATATGGAGGCGGGATTAAAAGCGAAAGTAAGATGTTTTCGAATCATGAGAGATCATTTAAAATCATCAAAAAATGCGAGTTCTGGTTATAATTTTTCAATTATTTCCTCTTTAACTGAAATTTTTAATTTTATATAGGATTCCCTAAAAAAAATCATTCCGATTACCGGTTCACTAATTAATTTTGTTTTTGAACGGGGTCATAATCTTAATATTTTGAGAAAATCGAGGGTATAAGAATTTGCACTTGTGTAATCATAAAAAAAACCCGTAAAAAAAGTCTCAAAAAAAGTTCCGATAAACAGAATATTCCACGTTCAGAATTCCACCTGGATATTCTTTGGGAATGCCCTTTTCCCTATGCTTTTTTTGTTTTTTGTTTTATGTTTACATAAACATGCAAAAAAAAGACCGAAAAAAGTTTCAGTTCACGGGATTATCCATGTTCCGAATAGACCGTGGATATTCTGCGGGTTGGCCCGTTTCCCGCTTGTTTTTTTTATGTTTAACGTGTGTTATTTGATTGGAAAAATCAATTATTTGGAGTTTTATTTACAAATATGTGTTAAAAAAAGTGAACCATCGTTCAAAATCTGTGGAATTTTAGTTCAGTTTTTTGAATTAAATTGCATAAATTGTTGGCAAAACCTAAATATTCTGTGCATTTTGATTCAGTAAGTTCAATCATAGTTTTTTTTGATTACCGATGAAATCATAAATTGTCAGAAAAAAAGGGAAGAAACATGGAGAGATTCAATTTATTTATGGATATTGGAATTGATGCAATGGGGTTCAGCGTTCCCCGAAACACATTTCGTTTGAAAGAGTTAGCACATGCAAGGAAAACGGATCCGGAAAAATATGAAGTGGGTCTTTTTGCTCATGAAATGAGAATAGCCGATTTCGGGGAAGATATTATTTCTTTATCTTTTTCAGCGGCTTGTGAAGCATTCACAAACGGAAACATATCAAGAGACTCTATTAATGCGGTGTTTGTCGGAACCGAAACAATCACTTACGCCGTTAAGTCTGTTGCAACTATTTTGAAAGATATGTTAAACTTGAGACAAGATGTGTTCACGCAAGATATTTATAACGCGTGTGCAGCGGGGACGTTAGCGGTCCTGAATGCAATCGGAATGATTTCATGCGGTATCATAAAAAACGCCTTGGTTCTTTGTGCCGATATTTCTCAATACGAAATGGGGAGTGCGGGAGAACCCACGCAAGGTGCAGGTGCAGTTGCCTTGGTGATATGTCGAAATCCGAGAATCGCCGTTTTTAGTTCGGAGTTCGGAAAAATATCTTCAAATATCAACGATTTCTTTCGCTTTGCGGGGAAATCTACTCCCGAAGTCTACGGAAAATATTCGATCGATGCATATATTGCGCTTCAAACCAAGGTGTTTCAAGATCTTCTCACCAAAACCGATATAAAATTCGAGGAGATTGATCATTTTATTTTTCATGCACCATTTGCAAAACTTCCGGTAAAACTGATGCGAAAAATATTTGAACATGTTTTCTTAACCGGATCACCAAATTCATTGGTGAATTCGCTTTTAACGATGAAAATTAAATTTAATAGAAAGGATTTTCCTTCTTCCATGATTAATTCGCACGTTTTAGAGAAGGGGTATGAATGTATCGCAGATGGTGAACTTTTAAATGCAATCGAAAATCGAGTAAAGGAGATTAACCAATCCAATACGGACTATTCGAAAGCATTGGAAACCATTCTGCGAACCAATCTAAAAGATTTCATTCAACAACGGATTCTCTATCCTTTGCAGATACCGAGTGTGGTTGGAAATATGTATTCGGCTTCGGTATGGGCACAGTTGTATTACATTCTGGTTTCAAATTCAAGAGCCGGAGATAAAATTTATTTCGGAAGTTATGGATCGGGAGCCACATGCATATCAGGCTTATTACTCGTATGTAATAACGCCCCAAAAGATTTATCTTCATATAAAAAAATTGAAGCAATTCTTCAAAATAAACGATATATTACCTTTGAAACCTATTTAAATTTGCGTAATTGTGTATCTCTTGATTCCTTTATGCCAGAATCGAAGAATAATTTTACATGGTCGAAAATAGTGCCTTTAAATGGCAAGAAATCGGCAGATCAAGATTTTATTTCTCTTAATTATTGCAATCAGTTGTGTTTATTGAGCCATTTGCATCCCGTTGATTGTTGTCCAGAACATTTTAATAATACAAGGTTCAAATTCCCACTGATGGGAGAAATCATCGAGATCCAAGGTAATGGCGATGTTGATTTTGCAAAAATGAAAGAGGGATGGGTTCTTATAGAAAACGATCAAAATATTCACCTTCATTCAATCGTTGAATTATCATTTTTGAGATGGGATAGAAATTTGGGCATTCGGAACTGCTATCAAGACCAACAAAGCATTTTTAATTGGATTCCCGTATATAGGTTATCTATGGTAGATACGGGATCTTCCATAAGCATGACTCAAAGCAATCAATCGATTAAAGATTGCGCAAATATCGAGAATGATATCAAAGAGGTGAATCCATCTGTTTGCTGATCCTATTAATCAGAGATTGAAATCGGATTATGATGAAATTTACTCGTGGTTGGTTCAGCACAAATATTCCTTTTCCGAAATTCCGGAAATCTTTGACCCGTTAATTTCTGATGATGAAGTAATTACGAAAGCTTATGGAATTCAAGGAATTCTAAAATATCATGGATTGGCCAATCCAAGCGACCGCATTGCCTATATTCCAAGTATTTCGATTAATAATTCTTCAGTCTCAACATTTTCGCACCTTTTTGTTAGGCCTAAGAACGAAAGGACCGAAGATATCATAATAATCAACGGGAAAAGAATCGAATCAAATGAAAAACAGTTCGTAAGAGTTCAAAAATTGTTAGATTTTATTAGAAAAACGGTAAATCTCGATTTTTCTATCACACTTATATCAAGAAACCTTAATTCAGCAACGGGGAAGCCAATAATAGGAAAAGGGATGGGAACCTCAGCGTCAGCGGGTGCAGCGTTGACTGAAGCGATATTCTCGTTATTATTTTCTCATAATTCGACAATTCAAGGAAATACAAGATTGAAAAGCATATGTTCGCGATATTTAGCGGGCTCGGCCTCAAGAAGTATGGCCGGCGGAATTGCAATTTGGCTCAACTATCCCGGTATTCCTTCGTTCGATAGCTTTGCAATACGCTTGGATCGACAAAATTACAAAGGATTTATTGACTCGATCTCTCTGATCAATATCGAAATCGAATCGACAGTTCAAACCGATTCGCTCCATTCCACCGCGCCAAAATCAATTTTTTATGAAGCTTGGCTCTTGGACCGGAAAACAAGAATATTTCAATTATTTGATTCTATGAATTCACAAAACTTCGGAATATTCGGTGCATTGGCTGAATTTGATACAAACAGCTTGCATGCAATCAGCAATACTGCGTCAATTCCGCCCGATCCGCCCCTCATTAATCCCCTTACATTGACGATTATTCATTTCATATACGAACTAAGAAGACAAGGATTTGAACTTTATTATTCTATAGACACCGGCCCTTCAGTCGTCATATTGTGTCGGACAAAGGATAGAAAAGAGATCCTTGCTTTGTTGAAGGATAATATCCCGAACATCGAAGATAAAATTTCCATAGGCAACATTGCGGGAGCCCCTGAGATAATCAAGAATAGAGAAGATTTACCGGAATTGTTCAAGGAGGATTTGGAGAAATATGCAAAATAAACAAGATTTGAATGATACAAATCGAACCATTCACTCAATCAGCGGATTTCATAAACTAACGGTGAAGGAGCGCATCGATAGAATTAAAGAAATGGCCGGCTTATCGGAGGAAGATTATCGATTGTTGGCAACAGATAGCCCTACCCTTCCTATATCTAAAGCAGACAAGATGATAGAAAATTGCATCGGAACTTTTCCGCTCCCAATCGGTATCGCCCGCAATTTTATTATAAACGGAATAAATTATTCAGTTCCTATGGCGACCGAAGAACCGTCTGTGGTCGCGGGAGCAAATAAGGCCGCAAAATTGGCCGCAAAAATGGGTGGATTCACCGCCAGTGCATCGGAGCCGCTGATGATTGGGCAAATTCAATTTACAGATATACAAGAGAATTTTTCCCACCAAAGTCTTGAAGAACTTCTCGCTAATGTTAGAGAGAAGATCGAAAAAATCGCAATAGACTCAGATCCAAAATTATACGAGATCGGTGGGGGTTTGAGAGCCCTTTGGAGCAAAGAATTGCACACATCAAGAGGCCGCATGCATATTGTGGAATTTTCGATGGATGTTCGGGATGCGATGGGTGCGAACGCAATCAACACGGTTGCCGAGCGCATAGGAGACTACTTGAAAGATCAGATTCCGGGAAAAATGGGTATCAGAATTCTTTCAAATCTTTGTGTGAAACGAATGGTCGAATCAACAGCCCGCTTTGATTTAACAGATGAGGGAGGCGAACCCATTCTTGAAAAAATTTTGGATGCCCAAGCGTTTGCAGAATTTGATATTTTCAGAGCGGTAACACACAATAAAGGAATTATGAATGGCATCACTGCTGTATGCTTAGCACTAGGAAACGATACACGGGCGATTGAGGCGGCCGCTCATTCGTATGCTTCGAACTCCGGAAAATATGGTCCGCTAACGAAATATCGAAAAATTACAAGCACGATACTCGAAGGAACTATCGAATTACCTTTATCGGTGGGCACGGTTGGAGGAAGTTCGCAATTTCATCCAACGGCTCAGCTGATGAAAAAGATATTAAATATTAAGCGTGCAACTGAGTTGAGCGTCGTATGTGCATCGGTCGGGCTTGCTCAAAATTTAGCCGCACTTTTAGCATTGTGCGGAAAGGGAATTCAAGATGCGCATATGAAACTTCACCATCGAAAACAAAATGGGTGAATCCATGAAAGAAGCCATCGGAATCGCACCGGCAAAATGTATCTTACTCGGAGAACATGCCGTCGTATACGGCTATCCTGCCATCGCAACAGCAATAGGCTTGTACTCCAAAGTAACAATAACAGAGCTTGATGCCGACGAAATCCGGCTTATCTTTGAAAATTTCAATGTAGAGTTGGTGGGAAAAGATTTAGAAGAGGTTTTCATGCAGGCCCCCGAACTGATTCTTTCATTGGTGTTACCCGTAAAAATCGGTTTAGAATTTTGGGAATTGCTCCACGAAATGAAATTATCGCACATTCAAATAAGATTCAAAGTGGAATTTTGGATCGGCGCGGGTTTGGGCGCTTCCGCTTCGCTTGCAGTTGCACTATATAAGGCCCTTCAGAAATTTTATGAAAAAAACTATAGCGACACGGAATGCTTTCATTTTTCGCTTCAAATGGAAAAAGTATCGCATGGAAATCCGTCGGGTATCGACAACACGATATGTTCACGTGAAGGAACGATATACTATAAAAATCGGATAACGACAGAGATTTCCATTGATAATTCCAAATTATTTCCGTTATTGATTATTTATTCGGGCCAATCACACAGTACAAGCGACGCACTTTTGAAAATCGATAAGAAAAGAAATGAATCCGTTGATCGCACAGAAGAAATCTTTAAAAATATCGGAAATCTCGCGGAACAAGGAAAATTTGCCTTAGAAATCGGAGATATGAAAAAACTTCAGATACTCATGGAAGAAAATCAAATAGAACTCGCGAACCTCGACTTAATGACTCCCGCAATGGATAAAATATACAATATGGGAAAAGTTCTGGGAATTCGGGGCCTAAAAATGACCGGTGCGGGATTGGGTGGATGCTTGATCGCTTTAGATACTCCGGAAAAACTACACCGATTTAAGGAAAAACTTGATGCGAGAAACGTTGAATCCAAAATTGTCTTGTTCAATATAAAATCCACCGATTTGAACTATGGAATCGTTTGACGAGAAGGAAATTAAATAAAATCGCAATATATTGAAGATGGTGAAAGCTCACAATGGAAAATACCCAGAACATAATAATAATCAAATTTGGCGGAAGCATTATCACAGATAAATCCATTCCATTTAGTCTCAGAACCGATAGAATTAACGCATTATGCGACCAAATCGCCAAATTCTATTTCGAAAACGAGACGATGAGGTCCCGCACAAGGATCATTTTAGTGCATGGTGGAGGTTCATTCGGGCATCCGATGGCTGATCAATATGCGATTCATAAAGGAATCAATCCGGAGATACAAAATCAAACACTGGGATTATCAAAGACACATTCCGCGATGCAAAAATTAAACGCTGAAATATGCCACAGATTACAAGAAAAATCGATACCTTTTCTAGTATTTCCCCCCGTGATTTGCTTTGAAAAGGATCCGCAAGGTAATATTACCTTCAAAAGTCAAGAAATCCTCATGCAAACCCTTGCAAAAAACATAATCCCTATCTTTTTCGGAGATATCATCTTCATCAAAGAAAATAATTTCGGGATCATTTCCGGAGACACAATCATTGAATATTTCGCAGAAAACATCCCATGGATTTGTAAAGGAAGGGAAATTTTATCAAAATTAATATATGTCTTCGATCAAGACGGAATTATTTATGAGTCAAATAGCGGAGAGCGTAAAATCTTTGATTTTTTGACTCCAGAAACAATTAAATCGTTTGCTGAACTGAATCTAAAATCAAGCATTGATGTAACCGGCTCCATACGAAAGAAAATCGGTTCAATTGTCAAAATCGTCCGATCGGGGGTAGATGCTGAATTAATCAACGGTTTTAATGATGAGCGAGTATATGAAAGCATGAAAGGATGGTGCCGAGTGTCCACAAAATTCAAAAAAGAACATTGGACCCAGCAATCTGAAATCCATAAGCGAAAAGACGAACATATTTTTCTTTCCTTGAATTCGAGGTCTCAAAGTAATCATACAACTTGGTTTGAGCATGTTAAATTAATCCATCAAGCGATTCCGAAATACAATCTTCATGAAATCGATACATCTTCAAAAATATTCGGAAAAAGAATCGAATTACCGCTTTTTATCGGTGCGTTAACCGGGGGAACCGAACTTGCACAGAAATTAAACGATCGACTATCGAAATCGGCTCAAAAAATGAATATCGGTATGACGCTCGGTTCATGCCGCATATTGTTGGAATATCCCGAGTCATTTGAAAGTTTCTATATTGCACGAAAAAATGCACCGGAAATCCCCCTAGTTGCAAATATCGGTATTTCGCATCTCTCCTCGCTTCAGAACATAGAGAAATTATCCGAAATTATCTCAAAATTAGAAGTGGATGCTTTGTCGATTCACTTTAATCTGCTTCAAGAACTCCTTCAACCGCATGGAACAAGAGTTTTTCCAGAAATCGAGAATGCAATACAAAATGTAAAGGAGAGGATACATATACCCATAATTGCAAAGGAAGTCGGAAATGGACTATCATCAGAGTCGGTTGAACGATTAATAAAAATGGGCATTCAAATTCTTGATATATCCGGTTTAGGCGGAACCAATTTTGCATCAATAGAATTAGCGAGGTCTAATGATTCATCAATATACAATGAAGATAAAAAACAATTTGCTGATTGGGGCATTCCTACCGCTGCAAGTCTTTTAGAAATTTCAAAGAATATAAAATCGCATCAACCCAAAATCACAATAATTGGAGGAGGCGGAATTCGATCCGGTGTAGACATTGTTAAAGCTCTTGCATTGGGTGCGGATTACATCTCAATTGCCCAACCCTTTATTGAATGTGCATCGCATTCGCAAGAAGCTGTGGATGGCTACATTTCACAATTGAAAAATGCCATTAAATACACCATGATGCTGATCAACGCTAAAAATCTCAATCAAATCCAAGACGTACCTTATGTGGTTCAAGACCCATTGAAGAATTGGGTTATTTTAAGAAACAAAAACAATCAAAACCAATGAAAAAAAATCAAAACCAATGAAAAAAAATCAAAACCAATGAAAAAAAATTAAAACCAATGAAAAAAAATTAAAACCAATGAAAAAAAATCAAAACCAATCAAACGCAATCATCACCAATCAAACACAATCATCACCAATCAAACACAATCAAAACCAA
>CAZUTM010000012.1:0-20749 GCA_964623665.1 uncultured archaeon | reverse complement strand
TGAAACACAATCAAAACCAATGAAACACAATCAAAACCAATGAAACACAATCAAAACCAATGAAACACAATCAAAGAAAAGAAAATGCAATCAAAACAAACGAAACACAATCAAAACAAACGAAACACAATCAAAGAAAAGGAAATACAATCAAAACCAATGAAACTCAATCAAAATCAATCAAACGCAACCAAAACCAATGAATACCGATTAAAGGAAAGGAAACACAATCAAAAAAATAGCGAAATGAAAGGTGATGGCTTTTTTTATAAGAGAAACGAGGGAAAAACATGGATTTTAACGAATTAATGGTAGAAATCAAGAACTACGCAAAATTCATAGATGATTATATCGAACTGAACATAAAAGGTGATGTGGAACCTTTATGGAGTGCCGCGAGGCATTATATCACAAAAGGCGGAAAAAGGATGAGACCATTTATGGTTCTCAAGGTCGCAGAATTGATAAGCGAACGAAAAATTCACCCAACGGATGGTGACCTCATCTCTATCGCATCTGCGGTCGAAATTTTACATAATTTCACCCTTGTGCATGATGATATTATGGATAAAGATGAATTTCGGAGAGGAATTCCGACCGTCCATACAAAATGGGGAGAAAACACCGCAATACTGGCCGGAGATCTCTTGTTCGCTTTGGTGTTTTTGATAGTCTCAAAGGCTTCGATCAAAGATTCAAATAAGAATGCGATTAACGAAGAATTGGCCCTCGTGAGTAAATTGCTGTGCGAAGGACAAATCATGGATATTCGATTTGAGACCCAAGAAGCGGTATCGGAACAAGAATATATTCAGATGATCTCGCTTAAAACGGCAGCGTTGTTTAAAACATGTGTTAAAATAGGCGCAATATATGCGCAAGCCACGGAAAATCAAAAGAGAGCGCTGGAACATTATGCGACAAATCTCGGCATAGCGTTTCAATTAATCGACGATATTTTAGGATTAATAGGATCCGAAAAAGAATTAGGAAAACCCGTGGGTAGCGATATCAGGCAATCGAAGAAAACCATCCTCTATGTAAAGGCATTAGAATTTCTTTCTCCTAAAATAAAATCACAATTGAAAGCTATTTTTGCAAAAAATGAGAAGACTACAGAAGAGATTCAAACCGCAACGCAAATCATCATAGAATCTGGCGCATTAGATTACGCAAAAAAAAGATCTGAAGAGTATATTAAAAAATCGATCGAGGCATTAAGCGAATTTCCCGAAAGTCAAACCAAAGATCTCTTAATTTCCATCGCTAACTTTACTTTGGAAAGGAAATTTTAACGAACCTTGACAAAGAATGGTTGTTATTTTCCCATTCTGCGGTTTCTGCGAATGTAATCTTTGAGATCTTCCAAAATCATTTTTTCATCATAATCGGGCCACAAATCGGTTCGAAATTTTAATTCTGTATACGATAAATCCCATAGGAGGAATCCAGAAATTCTCATCCCATCTTCCATACCTGTTCGAATAAGAAAATCTAATTCCGGAAAATCGCGTGTGTATAAATGTTGTTTAATAACAACCTTATCGATTTTTTCGCATGGTAAACCGGATTTAATAATGGATTTCACCGCATCAACGATTTCCTCTTGTCCATCATACATTACTGCAAAATTAATGAAGTTTTTCTTGTAATTTTCGGTTCGCTCGTTCATCTTTTCAATCGAATTTTGGATTTCAAGCGGTAAATCCGATAAACGGCCGATTAAACGCACCCGAACTTCGTTATTGTGAATCATCGGCTCGTTAAGAACATCCTCAACGCCTTGAAGCAATAATTTGAATAAAAATTGAATCTCCTTTTCCGAGCGCTTTTTCACATTTTCTATCGAAAGGGCATAGGCAGAAAGATAATGAATTCCCGCTTCGAAAAATGGATAAAGAATTTTCTTCAGCCGTTGATAGCCCGCAAGATGGCCTTTTGTTACATCGACGATTCCTTGTTTTTTAATCCACCGACGGTTGCCGTCCAAGATTAAACCTACATGCTTTGGAAGTTTGGGTTCATAATACAACTTTAAATCTTGAAATGATGAAACTTCATCGAGATTTTTTTCACTGCTCATGAATTGTAATAAGAAATGATATTGAAAAAAGGAATTGGAACAAATTTTTTATTTGAATATTGTAATCATTTGAATCTGTCAATATTTATCCTTAAATTACGAGGATTAACCAACTCTTTCAAAAGCGGATTTATCTGCACCGCAAACGGGGCATTCTTCTGGAGGTTCATCCGCTTCGGTTTCCCAATCACAGACAGTACAACGCCATTTCGCCATAATTATCAAATTTAGTTGGCGTTCATTCTTTATATAAATGCCGCTTTCTGTAATAAAGGTAAAAAACACAACCGATTTATGTTGAAAAGGTCGAGATTCTCTGTTCACTCTTTGATATATTTATTTAATTCTTCGACATCGACTTCTTTATTCATCTTTTTATTGAAATAACCGATATCGAATTTCCCCAATAAAATCGCACCTACAAGAGTATTTCCCGAAACTAAGCCTTTTCTATAAAGGAATTCATCCCGATTTTCATGATAGTATTCAGCAAGATTCGGAATATCCGATGCATTGATATTTCCTATCGACATCATAGAAATTCCCGCTACTTTTAACATATTTTTTGGGGTTGTTCCCGTATATGTCTCCGTTTTTCCCAAAACAATCTTAGCAGCACATTTTGCTTGATCAAGACAAGCGGGAATAATTCCATATATTTTGCCCTTATGTTCTACGCAATCTCCGATGGCGAGGATGTCAGGGTCGGATGTTTGCAAATGATCGTCAACAATGATCCCATTATTCACCTTTAACCCGGATTTTTTTGCCAATTCGATTTCGGGAATGATTCCAACTTGTTGAAATACTAAATCGGAATGAATTATGCGACCGTTATCCAACAGAATTCCTTCAACTTTTGATTCTCCTAAAACCTTTTTTACCGTTGCACCCAAAACAAAATCCAATCCTTTCATTTCAAGATAATTTTGTAAAATGCTCCCTCCTTCCGGATCCAATTGTTTCGGCAATAAATATTTGAAAATTTCGATAACGGTCACGGGAATATTTAACTTTTTTAAAGAAGTCGCAAGTTCTAGACCGAGAAGACCGCCGCCAATGACCGCCGCATGATTACAACGATTTGATTTGATGAAGTTTTGAATCTCCAAGACGTCCTCATAGGTACGCAAACAAAACATGCCTTTCACGTTGGGATTTTCATAGGCAAACTTTCGAGGCATGGAACCTGTTGCGATTACTAATTTATCATAATTAACCCACTCACCGGATTCGGGCGACTCTCCTTTCCGATATAAAAGCACTCTCTTGGCTTCTTTGTCGATTTTTTCCACAATCGTGTTTAATTGAACTTGGACTTTATTTTGCTCATACCATTCAATCGGTTTCAAATAAATCTCTTCTATTTTTTTTTCTCCGCTAATTGCATCCGGAAGCCAAATACGGTTATATGCATGATACGCTTCTTTGGAAAAAACTAAGATAGCGGACTCGGTATCCTCTTTTCGGAACGCTTCAATGAAATTAATAGCAGAGATGCCATTTCCGATGACAACAATCACTTTCATTTTCGTTCAAAAAGAAAAATACATCGCGCCTTAAATACAATAAGCTCAAACTTAAAAAAGAAAGCAAGATATTAGATTATCGGTGTTTATTCTTGAAAGCAATTAAAATGGCTGATGGCGTCTATTGGGTAGGTGCTAGTGTCTCCTCATCAGATTTATTCGAGGGAATTTGGCCTATTCCGGATGGAGTCACGTTGAATTCCTATGTTGTCAAAGCGGATAAAACCGCGGTTATTGATCTTGTTCGGGATTGGGGCGGCGCGCCCATGTATGTTCTCGAAGCGGTTCAATCCCTCGGAATCGATACGATGAATATCGATTATATTGTACTAAACCATTTGGAACCGGATCACACTGGTTGGTTAGAAATTCTCCACAAGATTACAAAAGCAAAGGTAGTAACCACACAAAAGGGTGCGGATCTTGCTAAGGCTCTTTATCATATTACGGATAACGAAATCATGGTCGTAAAATCGGGTGATAAAATTGACCTTGGTCAAGGAAAAACGCTGGTCTTCGAGGAGATTCCCAATGTCCATTGGCCCGAAACTATGGTCACATACGAAACCCAATCAAAGATATTATTTTCATGCGATGCATTTGGGTCGTTTGGGGGCTTAAGAGGCTCAATCTTCGATGATGAAAACAATGAAGAAAATCACAAATATTTCATGGAAGAAACCCTTCGGTATTATGCAAACATCGTTGGGCCTTTCTCCCAAAATGTGTTAAATGCAATTGACAAACTGAAGGGTTTGGAAATCAAGATGATTGCGCCATCCCACGGATTGATATGGAGAAAAAATGTTGAACGAATCATAAAACGATATATCGCTTATGCTAATTATATGAAAGATTATGCCGAACCGGAAATAACGGTCATTTGGGGAACTATGTATGGAAACACCGAAAAGATGCTTCGAGCGATTCTCGAAGGAATAGGCAAAGAAAATGTTACGGTTCATATCTTCAAAGTCCCGGAAACCGATGTCTCGTATGTATTGGGAAAAGCGTGGAGAAGCGCAGGTCTTCTTATCGGTATGCCCACGTACGAATATAAAATGTTCCCTCCGATGAAATATGTTCTTGATATTTTTGCTCAAAAAAGGGTGATGTTCAAAAAAGTATTGAGATTTGGTTCGTTTGGATGGTCGGGCGGAGCTCAGAAACAATTTGAAGAAACGGTAAAAACCTTAAAATGGGATTTACTTGAACCCCTTGATTTTAAAGGATCACCCACTGCAGAAGAATTGGAAAAAGGTATAAAAATGGGCCAAGAACTGGCGAAATTGGTGAAAGCAATTCCGAAAAAATGTGATTTATAAAATCATGAGATTCAAATAACTCAATAATCTTTTTTCTTTAATTCAATTGGGGTCATTTTGATGCATGAAACATCAAACCAACACGTAGATTTCATTAAACATATTTACTCATTTTATCATCTCACGCGAACGTTGATTTTTGAAAATATCAAACAGAATCTGAATTTCGACATTGAAGACAATAGGAATTTGAAAGAAGAATACGTAAATATTTCTCAAAATGTTATGAACCGCTTTCTCTTTTTACTTTATTTTTATTTTGATAGCGAACATCGAAATCTATTGCAAATGATCCAATCGAGCAAGTTATCTAAGGGATCCTACAATATTTGGAAAAAAATGTGTACGATATTCCAAGAATACAAACAAATTCTCGAGGATAAAGGCTTATTCGATTTGGATTTATTGAAAGAAAACATAATAATTTTTGATCTCCGCACACCCGAAACGCAAAAAGAAAACGCATCTCAATCACAAATCGAATTTTTAAATGATTCCGGTCAATCCATTGCGTTGATAAAGGAAGACATCAATCCAATTTACAAGAATTTACTTATTATATCAAAGGCCATTGAAACTCATCGGATCAATTTTGAACTCTTGATGAGAATTCTTGAAATCGCAATTCTCGATTTGGGCGATATTGCAAATATCGATTCAGTCCATAAATCTCACGGAGTTTATTATACACCTCAATTTATCGCAGATTATATGGTGGAAGCTGTATTATTCCGAAGCCTATCGATCTATCCGAAAATTCCTTCATCCATTGACGAATTGATCGCTCAATATGCAGATACAATCGATGAATTGATCAATAAAATTCAACAGCTTAGAATCCTCGACCCATCTTGTGGATCCGGAATTTTTTTGATTGCCGCCCTTAGATATCTGCAGAATCTATATCAAAATATCTTTGAATATTGCAGAAAAAAAGGTATCAAATCTAATGGTTTAACTAAAATACAAAATCCATTCGATATAATCACAAACATAGCAGAAAACAACATCTACGGCGTTGACATCATGCCAAACGCTGTGGAAATCGCAAAATTACAGATCTATATACTTTTAAAGAATGAAAAGGCAAAAATTCCAAATCTGAGTAAAAACATCAAATGCGGAAACTCCTTGCTTGAAAGCGAATTTAATTGGAAACAGAACTTCAAAGAAATTTTCACGGGGGCAAAATCACCCGGGTTTACCATCGTGATTGGAAATCCACCATGGGGCGGATCTCTCAATACACTTCCCAAAAAGGCATCCCAATATTCCAAAAAATTCACTACAGCCGTACATCAATTCGATTCATTTAGTTTATTCATAGAACACTCCTTCCGCTCGTTGTTAGCAAATACCGGATATTTCTCTTTCATCATTCCGAATGACCTTTGCACAAACAGATCCTTTGCTGATGTTCGAAGACTCTTATTGACTGAAGCATCAATTTTCGAAATCATCAATATGGGAGAACATATTTTCGAGTCCGTGAACAGGCCATGCATGATTTTCATTTTACAAAAAAAAGCGATAAAAAAAGAAGAGCTCGATGTGGCCCTCATAGAAATCCGGAGAGGATATTCCTTTGAAGATAAAGTTAAACTTCGATCCGGAGAGTATTCATTACGGAGTTTACTTCCGAACAATAATAATTCAATAGAAATCTACAAAAGAACTCAATCTTCCTTTTTAAATAACAAACATTATTTGTGGGATATTTTCCGAACGGAGCAAGATAAAAAAATAATAGATAAAATCCAAAATAACCCAAACATCTTAAAATTTGGATATGTAATGAAAAACGGCAGAGGATTCGACATCAACAAGGAAGGAAAATATATTCTCTGCAAAAATTGTAAAACAGGGAATCCGTTCTTTGGAAAGGGAAATTCAATAAAACAAACCGAAAGCGGAGAAAAAACATGCATCAATTGCGGAATCGCCTTAAAAAGAGAACTCATTGAGGGGATGCCCGAAAAAGACCCCGATAAACCATCCGTAGGAATTTTAAAAACCGCTTTTTCAAAAACTCCCGAAGAGGGAATGATTCCTATCGCAGTAGGAGAAGACATTACGTGTATGAATTTGAAAGTGCCAACACGCTATATCAATCCAAATAATCCAGATCTGAAGATGTTTGACCTTAAATTAAAGCAAGCAGAACATTTATACAAAGGAGAACGGATTTTCATCCGGAAAGTAGGAAATCCTTTGGTCGCAACTATCGTACGCGAAGAAATCATGTGCAATGACCAATGTTATGTATGGAAATTAAAAAAAGCCTTTGAAAAATACTCATATCATTATTGCTTAGCCATCTTATTATGCGATTTTCAATATTTTTATTACTCTCTTCAAACCGGAAATCTTGAAAAAGACGCATTTCCGCATTTCCGACAAGATGATATCAAACAGTTTCCATTTCCTCTTATCGATTTCGACTCGGAACAAAAAAAAATACATGATACGATAACAGAAAAGATGATCGCACTCGAAACGATAATTAAAAGAAATCCAAATGAAAAGATAAAAGAAACAACGGAACTTAGAGAAGAAATCAATAGATTGGTATATCGAATATTTGAGATCAATCCATCAGAAATTGAAAATATTGAAAAAATCACCAAAAAGAAGCAATAATTATTCGTATTTTTAGGCTTTTGATTCTTTCAAATATAAAATAAATTTAAATAATCGAAAGTAATAATTTCTATATGCTGATGCTGCTTGCATATCAACTTAACAGAGAAGGAACTCTTGAAAAGATTGCGCAGCCGTTTTTGGAATATTTGGTTTCAAAAAACGTTTTAGTGTTTTATGCACAAAAAATAAAACATCTCTATATTTGGATCGGTCGAAATGCGAGTCAAACTGTGAAATCTAATATTGCTAACATTCAAGCCCGACTCCTTCAATTGCATCCGGGTTCCACATTTCTCAGACAAATAACAATCGAAGATGGATCCGAACCCCATCTTTTTCTCGAATTATTATCGCTTTCAAAGGATGATATACAGAAAAAGGAGGATGAGTTTAAGCAATTCCGGCAAAAAGAAATCGAGGAGGTTCGAAAAGGGATAAATACCGGCAGAACTCTCTTCGAGTCCGAAAAGGTGGAAGATGCGTATCAAACCCTTTCCGAAATGCTTCAACGGGCCGTGAAGTTAGATAACGATGAACTGGTTGAACAAGCAGAAACAATTTATAAAATGGTTAAGGCAAAGAAAGAGTGGCTTGAAAAGCTTCAAATTGCGAAGAAAGAACTTGAAAATTATGAAAAATATTTAGACGACTCTTTATCGATAGAGAAGGCCTCCCAAGCCTATGAATATAGCGAAAAGATTCGAATGCTTGTGGATTATCAAAAGGGCTTAGAGATCACCCCTGTTCTAAAGGAGAAAATCGAGAAAGCAAGAACGCTATATGAGGAGTATCAGGAAAAAAGTAATTTTACAGAGCGAACATACTTTTTAGAGAAAGCCAAATTTGAAGAAGCGGTTTCCTACAAAGATTTCGAGGCTGCCCATAAATCGCTTGAGAAAATGAAAGAAGTTGCAAGCAATGCGATGGATGTTCATTTAAAAGAGGATTATGAAAAAAATCAACAATCTTATTTACCGCAATATGAGAAATGGCTAAAAGAAAAGGAAGAGAGCCAAAAAGAAGAATTTGAAATTAGAACTCAAATAGATTCTATTAAAAAGCAATTAGATGAAGCAATCTCCAAAGAGGATGTCGAAAAAACATCGAATCTGATTACGATAATACAAACATATTCAACACAAACGAAAAATGAAGCCGTTCAGAATGAAATTAGAAAAATTCAATCGGAGTACAAACAAAAACTACAAAAGATTGAGGATAAAATCAGAATTTCAAAGGAAATTGCAGAAGATTTGAAAACTGTTGAGAATTATGTAGCAGAAGAATCCTATGACACATCTCTTAAAACATTACAGAACGATTTGATTCAAGCAGAACAAATTGAAGCAACAAGTCTGATCGAACAATTAACGAGGCGGATTCAAGAAATCAGCCAAATTAAACAGCAAAAACAAGAATATGATGAGACAGTAAAGAGATTATCCATTCAGATTGATTTGGAATTGGAGAGTCTAGAATTAGATTCAGCAGAAATAAATGCCAAAAAATTGCTTCATATCGCTGAATCGGCTAAAGATGAACCTCAAATCAGCGCAGCAAGAGAAAAATTAGAAAAAATTACCACCAAAAAGATAAAAATGGAAAATATTCGAAAGAACGCGGCATTGAAAAAACAAATCGAAGAGATAAATACAAAAGATCATGCAAAATTAGCGGATTCAAAAATTAGATTGTTAGAACTCCTCGAAAATCCCGAAATCAATTCAAATGAAGAATTGAATTCTTTGGCCCTATCAAAATTAACATTGATCAAAAATTTCGAATTAAAATCCGAGATAATAGCGAAAATCCAATCGGTAGAAAAAGAAATCCAAAATAAAGAATGGGATTCGGCAGAGCGAGACTGCAAAATACTTATTCAATTAGCGCAAAGTTCCTTATACGATGAAGAAAGAACATTTGCAGAAATGAAGTTTGCAGAAATCCAAAGAATGAAACAAGAAAATGCAATACAGAAAGAAAAAGAACAACTGTTGGAAGAAATCAACAAGATTCCCGAACCTAACGAGCAAACCATCGATGAAATACTCAACCTCTTGGAATCAAAAAAACAAGAAGAGAAATTGGCAAAATACCCGGAAATTCAGCAAGTGATTGAAGAGAAGCATCGAAAAATCCTTGAAATGAAAGAGAAGATCCTCGAAGAGAAGAAAAACAAAGAAATTATGCAAAAAATTGAGGCGATTCCTGACCCAAATATCCAAAATGTCGATACGATCATCAAAGAAATTGATACCTTGTTAGAAACAACCGAGTTGCGTGAAAATAATCAAGCCAAAGCAAAATTAGAAGAAAAGAAAAACAAAGCCCTTGAAATCAAAGAGAGAGCGCAGAACGAGGAAAAAATCGTGAAAGCCAATCTCGAAGAGATTTCACAAGCCATTCACGAATTTAATCTTCCAAAAGCAGAAAAATTATTGAAAGAAACTCAACCAAAGATGCAATTCATAAAGGATGACTCTTTAACAGTTAAAATTCAAGAATACCTCGACTTGATCGAAAATAAGAAAAAAGAAATGAAAGAAAAGAAAGAAAAAGTAGAACAAAACAAAGAAAATGCTAAAAAAGCGCTTGATGAAAAGAATTACCAAGAAGCAATCACCTCGATCAACCAAGGAATAGAATTGGCCGAACAAATCCACGACGACCAAATGATCGTTTCTCTTAACGCATTGAAGCAACAAATTGAAATAGAAAAGAAAGAAAAAGAAACCATTGAACAGCAACAAAAATCAATTGAGAAATTGATTGAACAAGCGGAAGGCGCTTATAAGAATAAGAATTTTGAAGAAGTCGAAGCCATTTTACAAAAAATCAGAACAGAGTATCCGAAATCGAGTGTAGAGCCTTTTAATCAAAAAATTGACCGGATAGACAAAAATACCACAGAATTAAAGAAAAAACAACATGAAAAATTAACGATGTTCAATCAAATCAAGGCGACGATGGAAGCGGAATTAAATGAAGATAAATATTTATCCGCAAGTGAGAATTGTAAAATATTAGTCAGAATGGCTGATGATCTCGGATTGGAAGAAACGGAAAAGATAAAATTAACTGAGAAATCTAAGAGCATCGAGGAATTGCTTCAGAAAGAAAGAGAAAAGAAAAAACTCGAAAGAGAACAAGTCCTTAAAACATTAGAAGCAGCTTCAACGATCATGGAAACGGAAAAAGATATTCTTCCAGATATTGTTGAACTGTCAATTCAAGATTCCATCGGAAATATCTCGGATGATTTGGATTCCATGATGACCGCATTAAACAGTGTCCTTGAAACCCAAAGGGTGGAAATAAAAAACGAGGTCAGCAGTAAGAGCATTTTGAAATCCAAATCAGGTGAAATTATCGAACTGGAGCGAAAATCCAAAGTTGTGGAATCGAGCGACACGGCCACCCAAGGTTTTCAAAATCAAACCGCAGACCAACCCGTATTACCCACAAAGGGCCCCGTAAAAATCTCGTTTACATCAGGACTCGAAAACCCGCTTGATGATGTGATAGAAGAAGCAATCCTACAAGACGTTATCCCATACAACTTTGAAGTCACGGAATTCCATGTTGAAGGCATTACCTTGGATAAGGAACCGGAAAAAGAAATGACCAAAGAAGGATTACAATATACATGGTATCTCAAAGATATTGAACCGAAACAGAAAGTTGAAATCAATTACGACCTGCGTCGCCGGGTTTCCCGAACCGTTATCGTCCCCGTGCAAGATCAATTGAAAGTCATCAAAACGCACTCCAACCTCGAATTTCTGAATGTTGAGGGCCTCTTTGATGCAAAATTGAAATTCGTCAATCATTTTGGTGATAATATCAAAGGAATAATTATCGAAGATATCATTCCGCTTTATTACCTCTATAACATCAAATACCCCGACAACCAGAAGCCCAAGGGTATTGATAAATCGAATAATGGGGCGTTGGTTAAATGGAATATCAAGGAATTTGACAAGGAGCAAGTCGCAATTCACCAATATCGGCTCATGGAAATCTATAAATTCGAAGAATTGAAGATTGAGACCCGAACGCTGTCAAAACATGCAATCACCTTTGTAAGGAATCGTAAGTACCAAAATTCAATTGAACAGTTTGATAAGATTCTTAACAAATTGAAAACATATAGCTCGTGAGAATCATGCCGAATGAAGCATTGCCAATTGAAGCATTTGTTGCGGAATGGGATGAAAGTTTAGGCCCCAGACTCGTTCAATTTTATCCAGAATCTTCAACTTCGGATTATGAATCTCTCGCAATCCAAATTTTCATGACATTTGAAACGGTCTTCGGCTCTTCCAGCGAAAAAGGCTTTAAAAAAACCGAAATATCGCTGCCGATTGCGGCTCGCGAGTGTGTGGCCTTGATCAACCTCGATGTGTTGGAAAATGCCCAAGTCCGGGGCGGATTGTTACCTTTTATCTTGGTATTAATGATTCCGGAACGTTTTCCGACCGAAAAGGTATCAACCTTCAAGCCGTCAATCGAGAAGTCAATAAAAGAGTATAAAATTACAAAATCGGCCAATTTGAATAATTTAGTTGAGGAATGTTCAGCTATCTACAATAAATGGCGCTATCTCGAGGAAGAAGAAACGCTTAACATCGAAACTTATTCTTTAACCACCGCAGTCAATGATTTCAAGGCCGCAATTGCGTTTTTCCAAAGTAAAAATTTCGAAAATGCTCACCAATTACTGAAAAAGGCTTTTTTAAAATTTGAGAAAGAGAAAAATAGCAAACTCCTCTTAGAATGTGCATATCTCTTAGCGACAATCGAACTTCAACTCAAAAGGTATGAGAAAGCCATCGGATATTTTGAATTGGTGATCCCTTTGGCTACAGAAGTCCAACATACCAAGTATTTGGAAATTGCTCAATTCATGACGGGATTTTGCAATTATAAATTAGAGAAATTTGAAGACGCAATTACACAATTAAGGAAAATTAGCCCAGAAACAAGCACAAACATCAACAAAATTCAATATCATACCATATTCGCGCGTTGCTTAATGAAGGTCGGTAATCTTGAAGATTCTCTCACTAATTTAAATTCAGCACTTCAAATAATCGAGAAACAAACCTTAACGGATGCGTTAAAGGCCCAGAAAGCCCAAATCTTTTATGATTTATCGATCCTTCAATATCAAAAAGCCACGAACATCTTGCGGGTAAAGGGATTTTCCGCAAAAGAACAATATGACTCATTATTATTACAAGCCATCCAAAATCTCCAAAATGCCTACGAAATTTGGCATACCCTTAACGATTATAATCATTCGGTGTCTTGTTTGAAATTAATGGGCAATCTTTACGAAGTGTTCGGGAATTTGGAGAAAACCCTCGATTGCTACCTCTTGGCTCTGAAAACCATTGAAACAAAAAATGATTTAGGCAATAAGGTGAAAATAACCGCTAGAATAATACAGATACAAGCAAGGTTAAACAAATGGGAAGATATCACAAAAATGATCGAAGATATCCTTTTCCATATTTCGGACTATGCATTTATGGATCTTCTCACGCTTGCGAATTTTCACAAAGAATTAGGATATGCACGGTGGAAACTGGGACAAGAGAAGTTTGCCGTTGCAGAATTGATTACTGCCCTCAATTCTCTAAAAAAATTATCGCATTTCTATTATGAACAAATCGACATCATTCAATTAATAATAGATATCTATCAGAAATCCGGTGATAAAGAGAAAGTAGAATACTACAAAGAAGAAATGGAACATCTTAAACGCAAGCTTGAAACACTCCCGAATGCGAAGAAAATCCAAAAATCTTTGTTGGGCTCAATCAAAGAACTTTGGGTATACTCCATTCACGGAATCGAACTCTTTTCATATTCACCGGAATCCCGTATGGATGTTGACCTTTTAGGCGGTTTCTTCACGGCGATTCAACAGTTCGGAATGGAACTCAGTAAAAAGCAAGTTAAAGAAATTGTGCTGGGAGATGAAAGGTATTCGATTTTCAAAGATGAAAACGATTCATTTTACATCGTCGGCCGGTCCTCCGTCAAATTCACCACCCAAGAGGTCGAAAAGATGCTTGAAAAAATATATGTCCGATTCTACAAGGAGTATTCCAATGCGTTGGATAACTTCGTCGGAGATGTTGTTCCCTTCAAATCATTCCGAGCCGTAATTGAATCGGGCGAGTTCTCTTGAACACGGTTTGGATGCCTTTTTTCAGTGCATTTTAACCAATTATAAATAATACAACTTAAAATTCAATGCTTATTTTCAAAAAATATGACTGAAAAATTCAATAAAACGCCGAAAAATAAAAATATAAGTAAAATAAATCAATTAAGCAATCAATTAGACGAAATTTTTTCAGAAGAAGGAGTTCAAGCGCCAAATGATTTCTCCCTAACTTATGTTCTGGCTTTTTACAAAATCAACAAAAAATTTCCGAATAAAAAACACTTGATTGCCATAAAAAATGAATTTTTAAATAATCCGGAAAAAACAATTGAAAAAGTTAAGGCCGTTCTTGAAAACAAAGAACAACACCTTGAGGAAGAAACTTTAGATAAAGTGCTATCGATTGGAACTAAGATTAAATTCGCAGATTTTGATATATTGATAGATTTCGAGGGTATCTTACTCATAATTCTTGCCATAGGAATTATAACAATAGGCAGAGCTTACACAATATTTATTGATATTCCAATTTCTATTCTATGCTTCATTTGGGGATATTTTCATTTCTTTAAAACAATGAAAAGAGAACAGAAAGAAAAGCAACAACGCAATAATTGTATATTAGTATATAATATACGTTCTGTGGCATTATGTGCGCTTATTCTTCACACTACAGTGTTGATCTTGGTTTTTACCAAATATTATCAAATCTTCCAAATTTTAACGAATATTTTAAGTTAATACCGGTTCATTTTTTTATCTAGTTTCTATTTCCAAAGAACTTGCTCGCGCTATTAAAGAAATCGGCATAAACCTTTTTGAAAAAGAAAATGAAGAAAAACGAATCGTATTGATTAGATAATAACTCCGGCATTTTTAAGCATTAAATTGGTAATGGTTTCAAAGGCTGTCGTGACATTTTGCCCATTTTTTGAGGAGATTTTTATAAATTTTAAGATATTGTTCTCATCCAAGAATTCTTTGACTTTTTCTTCGGAAACGGCTTGCTCCACTTTCCCTTCCTCAATTAAATCCAATTTCGTTCCGACCAAAATTACAGGAATGGTTTTAGTATTATTCCGAATGATACTAAGCCATTCGGTAAGGTCGAGAAACGATTTTGCGTTCCCCAAATCAAAAACCATGATGCATCCGTTAGCGCCCAAGCAGAAAGAAGGTAGCATATCACGAAAACGCTCTTCTCCCGCAAAATCCCAAAGTTGAAGCGTGGCTTGTCCAACTTGGGCAATTGAAAATTCAACGCCTATTGTAATTTTTGTGTCTTCAAGGAATTTATTGTTCTTGAATCGATAAAGAAGCGTGGTCTTTCCCGTACCTCCGCTTCCCGCAATTATAGTTTTGAATAGATACCTCTGAACCATGTTTTTTTTACCTCGTTCATTCTTAATTTGTTTTTTAATCTTTAAAATTGTTTGGATTCGATCAATTTTTTTTATTTTCCCGCGCTCCGATCTTTTTTATGTAAAAATACTCGATGAACATAATCGTATCCACATCTGCAAATATCTTCTTTCCAACCGATGGCTCCACAATATGGACAGAGTCTTGGAATGGTTCCTTCGATTTGAATTTTTTCTTCGCTTGGTTGAACCCCGTCCTTTTTCATTTTGAATCCTTCTTCACGAGTCCCTTGCGGTATTTTCTCTGAGGCGTCTTGTTGAATTGCTTCTTTTAGGTGGGGTTTTTGAGTTGAGATTCTAAAGAGATATCCACAAGTGCATTGTTGGATCTTTTCGGAGACCTTTGAAAAACATTTCGGGCATATTTTAACATTGCAAATTTCACAGAAAGCACTGCGTGGCAATGGATTTTTGCAATATGGGCACTCTTTCGGAATCTCGTAGGTTTCTGTTGTCGCATCTTGTTGTTGAATTACACGTTTTTTGGAGATTTTTCTTAGGTCCCGGAAATCAGATTGATCAATCAAATTTGTGAGTACTTGCATTTTCGGGTCGGTCGCAGAAAATTCGTTCACCGGCTCATCCATTTTATATGCAAGCAATTCATTTTTCAATTTCTTTGATTCATTATATATTATTAATAAAGAGAAAAGTAAAACCACGCTTAATAGGCTATGATTCAAAATGTGAAACAAAATGAATATTTGAAAAAACCCGAAACTAACAAGGGAGAGGAGCGAGAAGACGAGGCAAACCGCAAGATCCATCTTTAATTTCGGCCAAATTATGCCATATTTCATCATCGTAAATAATGGATAAACAATGAATAGTCCCAAAGTCAGGATGCCGTGATTTAGAAAAAAGATATTTAATACATCGAGGCGAAAGTCGGTTTGGGTGATTATATTGGTTCCGGATATGATAATTAATTGTGAGATCAAAGAAAAACAGATAAATGATGCAATTTTCAAGAGATTTTTTCGACTTACCATTTTATTTGTTGAGATCGATTTAATAATGAAATGCGAAGTCCAAAATAGAAATAGATAAAATTGGGCAACGGCGGCACCAATAATCCACAATAATAAAACGTCAATCTGGATTCCGTAGTAAAATGATTTGGAGGGGCCATCGGAATTTAAGATCATTGCTTGATATGCATAATAAAAAAAACGAACATTGAGAAATAATGCAATTGCATAGGCCACAATTGCGATCCAATTCATTATTTGGAATATACACCATACCTTTTAACCGCTTCGAGCATCGCTTCCGCATTTTCGAGTTTGCACGAATCGGTGAGATCGGTGCATGGGCTAAACATATAACCACCACCCGGCATGCCCGCAGATAATATTTTCTTGGTCTCCTCTATCACTTCTTCAACGGATCCGAACGGCAGCAAAATGGAACAATCCATATTTCCGATGAACGATAGTTTATCGCCATACTTTTGTTTTAAAACCGCAAGATCGTTCCCTGCGGTCGGCTCTAAGCTTTGATGGACATCCAAGCCTGCTTCAATCAAATCATTATAATAAGGTTCAACATATCCATCCGAATGGAACACAACCAACTTGTCTTTTCGATGAGCCATGTCAAATATTTTTTTAAAATGCGGGATAATAAACTCTTTGTAATCTTTTGGGCTTAATATAGGTCGACCTTTATAGGCACAATCATCCGGAATCATGAGTATTGGTGCATCCGATTCAATCATCAATTCCACGGTCTTAATCTTTGGTTTGACGATAAATTCGATGACTTGCCGTAGAAATGCGGGCTTTTTTCGCGCGAAATGAGAAATTGCACTCATTGAAAGCATCGCAATAATCGGTTCCATGATAAGTCCGCATGTGGGAAACGGCATAATCGGATGTTTGGGAAATCGTGTTGCTTGTTTGAATGTTTCATTAAAATTTGAAATTGAGTTAACAGGTTCGGGGCTTAGTTCCCATTGGTGTTCGACGAACCATTCTTTCCATTGTTCTTCGGTTTTTATGACTCCTCCGACCAAAAAATTATGCGGATTTCCCGATAACTCTCCGGCATGATAAAGACCGCCCATTTGGCTAATATAAAAATGATTGTTTCTCTCTTCTTCGGTTAATAATTCCAAATTCTTTTTCTTAAGGAAATGTTCAAAGCCGGGTTCGGCTCTCCAGCCGAAGCCTTGAAATCCGCACCATGTACTATCAAAACCCAAATTCACATGCAGCGTGAAATCTTTTAACGGCGTGGTAAGAACATGTTCTTCCTCAAGCCTCTCGCCGTACTTTCGATCGAAGGCCGCGAAGAAGTTCGGCATGATTCCTTGAACAAATGTCGACACGCGTTTCGGTTCCTCTTCCCTTCTCAAAGCCGTGAGAATTAAATCTACAACATCTTCCATTACAATCAGTATTATAATTAAAAAATAAGAAGCTTGCGCGAAAGTTAAGCGAAGAAATCAAATTTGATTCCCAAGCCTTTTTCCAATGCTTTTTCGTAGCATGTAGCAGCGGCAGCGACATCTTGTATTGCAGTTCCCGTTGCATCGAAAATAATTATCTCTTCATCGTTGGATCGGCCCGGTTTTATACCCGCCACCACTTCCCCCAGCGTTCCGTGCACTTGGTCATTGGTGATTTGGTGTTCTTCTAATGCATGGTGCAATTCTCCCGCTTTGGCACATTGTTCATAGATATCAACGACAATCTTATTTCCTTTGAGTAGTTGGGCATCGAGTTCTTGTTTATCTGGACTATCCGCACCTATCGCTGAGATAAAGGTTCCGGGAGCAATGAAATCCTTGAATATATAAGGTTTCTTGGATGGGGTACAAGATACAACAATATCGCTTTTCAATGTCGCGGATTTTAAATCTACCACCGATACGATTTTGATTCCCGTTTCTTTCGTCATTTCTTCAGCATATCGCTTGGCAGCCTCCGAATTCACATCAAATGCGAAGCATTTTTGCAACGGAAAGATTTTGAGGAGCGATTTCAGTTGGATCCGACCTTGTTTTCCGCATCCGCAAATAGCACAGACTTTAGAATTTTTTTTTGCCAAGTATTTCGCCGCCACCGCGGTAGCTGCTCCAGTTCGATTGATGGTGGGTTCACCCGCATCAACAATCGCTAATGGTTTTCCTCTTTCACCATCGTAAAGAAGCACCACACCCATGATATTTGGAAGTCCCACTTTAGAATTCAAGAAATTCGATGCATTCATTTTCAAGCCGTAATATTTCTTTCCGTTGAGAATCAAGCCCCCCGATTTTATATGAAATTCCAATTCGCCCGGAGTATCTCCATGAATCATTTGATTACCGAATGTGTTTCCCAATCCATGATTTCTGAACGCGTCCTCAATACCAGAGATATAATCATCGAGATTCATGAGCGAAGCGAGAATACTTCGATTTAAAATCAATGTTTCCATAGTCATATTTCGCTGTTTTTGTATATAGCAGTATAGTATTTGAGCATTCGGCCTTTAGCGCGGGATGATCCGTTAATAATGAATTATTCGAGTAATCGAGATAGGAAGCGTTCTATTGTTTGATTTCCGGGAATTCCATTATAAATTGCCGATCCGTAGACGATTGTAGGAATAGTTTCGATTGATGCGAATACACCCGCGGGTATATCGCCGAAGAGTTCGCTAAGATAAAGAAAATTTAGCCTCAAAACAGGTGCGGAGTCCTTTTTGAACTCAACAAATTGTTTGAGAAATTTCTCTCTTTGATTTAAGGGATAGCTTTGCATCTTCATGAAAAGTTCTGAACTTCTTTTAAATAACGAGTGTTCTTCCACGGATCTCTGCTTTAAAGAACCGGATTCCCGATATTCCATATTGATGATTTCTGAAAATTGGTCTTCCGATTCTAATGAAAGTGTTTTATCCAATATCTCTTTATTCAATTGATGATTAGCGGAAATGGGTAAAAATAACATAATCACAATTTTTTTCTGCGAAATAATAGATTCTGAAAATCTACGCTTGAATTCAATTACCATACGCAACGAAATCACATCAGAAAAATTGCTGAATATAATAATCGGAATAATTCTATCGATAATTTTTGGTTTCACAGAAGATATAACCGAAGATTCAAAAAAAGAGGTTTTGGGTATTGTTTTTGCTTCGAAACTCAAGTAGGAGTTCAAAATCTTTAGCGATTCTTCATTTGGAATAGCGCAGATAAGAGAATTCCCGGAAAGCTCAAAAAATCGCACGCACGACTCCATGCTCTTTTGAAATACCCATTTCCTTATAAATAGACGAAAAAGCGAACTTTAAATTTCTGTTTGGTTTTTACTTATTAGCGGTATTGCTTCTGTGGCTTAGTGGTTTCGGATAACGATAATCCGCCATACATAGCGCTCGACTTGTAATCGAGCGGCCGAGGGTTCGATTCCCTCCAGAAGCTTTGCGATTTTTTCCTTCTCACACACATTTTCTCAACAAAACAAAAAATTAAATAATCAGAAACGCTGAATACTTATCATGAAGCACGCGTCAATTAACGAAATTGCAAAAGAAGAAGTTAAAGCATATGGCTCCAAAGGAACCACGATTCAATGGTGGACGAGACCGGATTCTGCTAAACATTTCATGCTCCGCAGATTTGAAATTGCACCCGAGGGAGAAATCGGAGTACACGGACACCCCGAAGAGCATCAAATTTATATCTTGAAAGGGCCGATTTTACTGATAGATAAAGAGGGAAAAGAAGTTTCGGTGCAATCAGATGAATTTGTCTATGTAGACCCACACGAGATGCACGGTTACAAAAACCCCAATGATTTCTCCGTAAGTTTCATCTGCGCCATTCCAAAATTAGGATAAAACGCGAATCACGCGTTTTGTTTATAAACGTCGAATTTTGAATTGAGAAATGGAACAATTATATATTTGATTTTGTTCTTTCTTCACATAATGAAAAAAACAACCGCGACAAGCAGTATTCTCTTATTCGGATTGATTTTACCCATCATCCTTCTTCTTTTACAGCCGGTTAAGACCGTAGCGTCAACGGGGCAATTTAAAACGGAAACGGATCTCGTGAATAGTATTTCGCGCAATAGTTCCGGTGCCGAAGATTATCTCTGGAGTCTCCCGCAATATCGGATGGTGATAATTTCACCGAATGAATCCGAATTTATCACCCAATTGGAGGACTATGCCCAATATAAGCGACTTCGCGGGGTACCGAGTTTGGTGCTATCGAATTGGAGTGTATATGAGGGCCGAGATGATCCCGAGCGAATTCGGAATGCGATTAAGCAGCATTACGCATTATATGGGATTCAATATGTATTGCTTGCAGGTTCGACATCCAAAATTCCTATTCGGTATGTATACAACCCCGACACCGTCATCGTTCAAGGTTCATACGAGCCTGCCGGTGCGAGTCAATATTACAAACCGACCGATTACTATTATGCAGCTCTTGAAGGCGATTGGAATACGGATGACGATGATAAATGGGGCGAAGCGCCTCAATATAACAGCTTGAACGGCACCGATGAGATCGTGAATTGGGAACCGCAAGTGTATGTAGGTCGACTCCCGGCAGACAC
>CAZUTM010000011.1:35051-50948 GCA_964623665.1 uncultured archaeon | reverse complement strand
AAGCCGCCACGGGATATTGGAAGAGGTGGGGGGATATATCCCGCGATTATGGGCACTTTTGCATTGGTGGTTGGATCGATTGCGATAGCTATCCCATTAGGGGTAGGGACAGGCATTTACCTTTCCGAATATTCCAAAAACACCCGATTTACACGTTTCATTCGATCAAGCATCGATAACCTCAATGCGACGCCTTCAATTGTCTTTGGGTTATTCGGATTCGCCTTTTTTGTCCTCTACCTTCAATGGGGGATTTCACTCATCGCAGGACAAATAACTCTGGCTTTTCTGATTTTGCCGACCATAATCCGCACCACCGAAGAAGCGATGCTCACGGTTCCGAAAGCACAGAGAGAAGCGAGTTATGCAATGGGCGCGGGGAAATGGCAAACGATTACCAAAATTGTATTGCCACAAGCAAAATCCGGGATTCTGACCGGTATCATCCTTTCGATGGGACGCGCGGCGGGAGAAACTGCGCCGATCATGCTGACTTGTGCGGTTCTTAGCCAACGATATGTTACATTCATGCCCACAAGTCCTGTAATGGCATTACCTTATCATATCTACATACTCTCCACAAATGTTCCGAATTCTGAAGCGTATTCCGCTGCCACCGCTCTTGTGTTGCTTGTGCTAGTGCTATGCTTTTATGCGATCGCAAATATTGTCCGGTTCAGAAGTAAAAAAATATTGAAATTGAATTGAATTCGCGTTCAAGCCTATTTTTTATCAAAAACAATCTGAAAATTACACACAAAAAAAAAAGGTGAAAATTATGGTAGAAGCCAAATTGAAATTACAACACGGGATTGATAGGGATGCGAAAATCAAAATAAAAAGTCAAGACCCGAACGAAGTGATTTTAGAAGCAAAAAAATTCAATGTATGGTACGGAAGTACCCAAGCGCTATTTGACGTTGATATTAAAATCCGCAAAAATGCGGTAACGGCATTGATTGGACCTTCCGGATGCGGAAAATCCACGCTTCTTCGCTCATTAAACCGAATGAATGATATCATCGATGGATTTCGGACTGGAGGGGAGATATTTTACAGAAACGAGAATGTCCTCGGATCCAAAATCGACGTAATCGGTTTACGAAAACGTATAGGTATGATTTTCCAAAAGCCCAATCCTTTTCCGATGTCGATTTACGATAACATCGCATACGGCCCAAAATTACACGGCGTGACCGACAAAGCGAAATTAGATGCCATCGTCGAGAGATGTCTTCGACAAGCATCCCTTTGGGATGAAGTGAAAAACCGGCTCAATGAAAGCGGTATCGGACTATCCGGCGGACAACAACAGAGATTATGCATCGCAAGAGCGCTAGCAATCGAACCCGAAGTATTACTCATGGATGAGCCTACCGCTTCCTTGGATCCGATCGCAACGAGCCACATCGAAGAATTAATCGAACAATTGAAACAAAAGTTCACGGTCGTGATAGTCACCCACAACATGCAACAAGCCATGCGAATCAGCGATTACACCGGCTTCATGTACATGGGAAAATTAATCGAATTCGACACAACCGAAAAGATGTTTGATGCCCCAAACGAGGAATTAACCCGAAACTATATTACCGGCCAATTCGGATAACCTTTTTGGGCATTTTTAATAAAAATAAACATGAAGAAAAACGTTCAAAAGAAAAAACATAGGGATAACGGGGCATTCCCGCAGAATATCCACGGTCTATTCGGAACATGGATAATTCTGTCCATCGAAATTTCTTTTTCGGTTTTTTATGTTTAATATTTTTTGGTTTTTCCTATCTCGTTTTTTAGCTTTGTGTGATCGTATGAAAGATTTAATTTTAGTCGTAATTATCACGGATATGAACGAAAAGAAAACAAATGCTTTGCGAAATCGATTCTTTCTTTTACTCGAACGGCCATCTGAATTAGGAAACGAAGGAAAAGCATTTACTCTCTTAATTTTCACTATAATCGCAATCAATATCGCAGCATCTATTCTCGAAACGATGCAATCGCTTTATACCGCATTCGGAACTCTGTTTCTCGCAATCGAGGAAATTTCGATAGTCTTTTTCACAATCGAATATGTATTGCGGGTATGGGCTTGTGTAGAAGACCCAAAATATGCAGACCCTATTAAAGGACGCTTCAAATATATGAAAGAACTCTTGTCTGTTATCGATTTGCTTGCTTTTGCCCCCGCATATATTCCATTTTTAATCCCGGTTAATCTTCGATTTTTAAGATTATTGAGATTCTTCCGGCTGTTTAGATTGTTCAAAATGGGCCATTATTCGGATGCTTTCGATACGATGATAAATATCTTTCAAAAAAAAAAGGAACCCCTTTTTATCACGATGATTATCGGAATTATTATATTGGTGCTCTCGGCGGTGGTTATGTATGCGTTTGAAAATGAAGCGCAGCCCGAAAATTTTCCCAACGCATTCACCTCCCTATATTATTCGGGTATTACTTTGGCCTCAGTAGGGTATGGAGAAATATACCCCATTACGCCAATCGGGAAGCTGACCGCGGCGGTGATGTCTTTATTAGCAATTGGGCTGTTTGTGATGCCGGCAGGTATCATTGCATCTGCATATTACGAAGAACTTCAAAATCAGAAGAATCCCCTTATTATTTGTCCGGAATGTAATCAAGAGTTCCCTAAACGGCAATCTTTTCAATTGGATAACCAAGATCCGGCTCTCATCAAAAAAATAAAAGAAGAGATGCAACGATGCTTTGAAGAACAAGAAAAACATGAGACAAAGGACAGTTCGTTTAAACAAACCATATTCAATATTCAAAAAAAGATATTTTCTGTATTGGAACAGCGAAATCCTCAAGGCGCGTTAGCAATTTCTATTACCTTATTTATCACTATGATCCTTTTGGAAACAAATCCCGAATTATACACCCCGTACGAACAACATTGGAAAAATTTCGAGCTCTTCTCTGTTATTGTGTTCACGATCGAATATCTTCTGAGAGTCTGGAGCTGTCCAGCCCATCTGAATAAACATTTTCAAGACCCCGTAAAAGGAAGATTGAAATTCATGATAACCCCAATGGCACTCATTGATTTAATGTCATTTTTGCCCTTCTATCTTCCATTAATTATCCCGTTTGACCCAAGAACCTTCCGAGTATTAAGATTGATCAGAATCCTACGAATTCTTCAAATCGGCCACTTTACCAACACATTGGATATGATAATATACGCGATTAAGGAAAAACGACGGGAATTATTAATTGCACTTTTCATGGGCTTTGTAATTTTGATATTTTCATCCACCATCATGTATTATGCAGAAGCGGATGCCCAGCCCGAGAAATTCACCGATATACCCGCAGCAATGTGGTGGAGTGTTATTACGCTAACCACAGTTGGATATGGTGACATCTATCCCATCACCACACTGGGCCGGATCATTTCGGTCGCGACCGCATTCATAGGAATCGGCCTTATTTCTCTCCCCACCGGCATCATGGGCTCCGGCTTAATGGAAGCAATCAATTACGAAAAAGTCGGTCTAATCTGTCCGATTTGTTTCTATTCATTCAAAACCCACCAAAAATTGAAAATTAACAATGGATCGCAAGAATGCGCTGAAAATAACAAAGAAAGCTCACAACAATAGTCTTTATTTCGGTCTTTTTTCCTCATTATATAAGTCTTCTGATTGACGAAGCCCATTCGATCGTAATAACCTAGTCATAGGCCAAAAAAATGTTGAAAAAAGCAGGGATCAGCATATTCCGGTTAGAATATTTGCGAGGATGACCGCTACCAGCTAAAATTTTTTTTTATCGAGCCCATGGATTAAACATTCCACAACTCTGTGGATAAATATCGTTCTCCGGTATCCGGTAATATCACCACAACGTTTTCTTTTTTCTGAGTCCTTTTTGCGTACTTCAATGCCGCGGCAAGCGCTGCACCCGATGAAATCCCGGCAAGAATTCCCTCCATTTTTGCAAGCGTTCTCGATGCTGCATACGCTTCTTCACCGCTGATTTGTACGATTTCATTATAAATTTTGGTATCTAAGACTTCCGGTACGAATCCCGCACCGATCCCTTGAATCGGGTGAGGCCCGGGTTTTCCCCCCGAAAGCACGGGAGATGCTTCGGGTTCCACGGCAATGATGTAGATATTCGGATTTTTTTCTCGTAGATAGCCGCCCGCTCCCGTGATAGTACCGCCAGTACCTACCCCAGAAACGAATACATCGACTTTGCCCTCCATATCTCTCCATATTTCTGGACCCGTGGTTTTTCGATGGATTTCTGGATTGGCCTTATTCCGAAATTGCTGAGGGATAAAGACATACTTGTCTTGTTGAGCTAACTCCTCCGCCTTTTTAATCGCATTCGGCATCCCCGGAGGTGTCAATATCAATTCGGCACCATATGCTTTTAATATTTTTCTTCTTTCAATGGACATCGTTTCGGGCATGGTAAGAATCAGTTTGTAGCCCTTCACCGCCGCGACCATTGCTAATCCGATACCGGTATTTCCCGAAGTGGGTTCGACTATGATAGAATCGGGCTTTAAGATCCCTTCTCGCTCTGCGGCCTCAATCATGGATAACCCGATTCGTTCTTTCACACAGCCGCCCGGGTTTCTCGACTCCATTTTCACGTAGATCTCCGCAGCCAGCCCTTGGGTCATTTTATTGAGCCGAACGATGGGAGTATTGCCGATCAGCTCCAATACGTTGTTATATTTCACCATAGAAATCACTTTGAAATGCATCTGAAAATAACGGGTAATTGAATTAAAGTTTGTGGGCAATTTCTGCGTTTTTTTGGATAAAAGAGAACGAAAGCCTTTTATAAGCAACAGAACAATATTGATTAAGGAATAAGTGTACGTATGACACGAACCTTTAAGATTGTCATAATTTTTATTGTACCTTTAATGTCCTTGAAGGTGAGCAAAATCAATCATTTGGAATTAAAGGATCCGATCGCGAACTTCCGTTATGAATATTTATCTCCCGCCAAAATTAGGGAGATAGTCGCAACCGCGCCTATCGCAATTATCCCTATCGGGATATTAGAATGGCACGGCGATCAAAATGCAGTAGGTATGGACGGCTTAGTGGCACTTGAAATTTGCGAACGAGCCATCATGAAATTAAATAAAGGCGTTTTGATGCCGCTTCAATGGATTGGCACATACGGATATGTCCACTACGAGGGTACCGTTTGCTATGAAGAAGAGATAACCGCGGAGTTGCTTTCCCAATTACTATCGCAAGTGGTGAAATTGGGTTTTAAATTGATATTATTATTAAGCGGGCATGGGGGCCATTGGCAAGTTAATGCAATAAAAAAGGCGGTAAATAACACTTTAACGCTTTGGCAGAAACCGGCTAAAGAATTATCTATTCTTGGAACGGTCTATCCAGAATTGACACCGTGGATCCGAATTACTCATGCGGGAGCGGAGGAGACCTCGATCCTTTGGAGAATCGGCGAAAAAAAAGGAATACCCCTTGTGGATATCAACAAAATGAAAAAGGAACCCGAAAAATTATCTTTTCTATTTGCGAAAAACGAGGATAAAATCCCGATCAAAGAAAATGAAATATGGGATTGGAATCAGATATTACCCCATCCGGAACGATGCAGTCCACAATTGGGTGAACACATTTTGGAAGAGGTCAGTGATGCAATTGTTCAAGAAATCGAAGCATTTATCCAGGAAATGGATTTACGCGAAAATAGATCTGTAAAATAAAAATTGGACAGACTCGTTATTTATATTGAACATACTCAAAAGTGACTATCAGTAAATTCTTCAAACATCTAACATCTTTATTTTATAAATTTCTCAATATAAGTCTCTCCTTGAATATAATTGAGAAATATAAGACAAATTTATATAAATTAAGGGCCAATACACCAGCTATGAATCAAACGCAAGAAGGGGAAGAGTTTCGAATTAAAACAAAGGAACAATTCATGGTTTTATGGACCCAAACATATAATACGCAAGGAAATCCCGACTGGTCGCATATTCTTCCCTATTACGATTCGGAAATCCATTTCAAGGATTCCATTCAAGAAATATATGGCTTTGAAGAATTCAAAGCAATGACCGAACGATTAACCCAGCGATCGAAGAATCTCGAAATGAAAATGGTGAACTGCACCATGGATGGAAACCTCATCTTTTTTGAATGGGAAATGAAACTCAGCTTTGAAAAATATCCCAATTCGATTTTATACGGGCTAAGCCGTATCACGCTAAATGAAAAAGGCAAGATCAAAGAGCAACGGGACTATTATGACTTGTGGGGGGATATTTTCGACAATATTCCAAAATTCAATTGGAACAAGCGGTATCGAAAATTCATGAAAAAGAAATTCGGATAGGGGAGGATCTCTCAATGAATAAATACTTGAAGCAATATCAATGGTCGAATATAAAGGCCATGATGCGAAATAGTAAATTACCGCCAAAGATATGTCCGGAAGACTTCAAAGGCGGATTTGTTATAATCACGGGTGCCACAAACGGAATCGGCTATGTAACAGCGCGGGAATATGCCGCTCACGGGGCCACTCTTCTCCTTATCAACCGGAATGAAGAAAAATCGATTGAGGTATGTGAAGAAATTAAACGAGAATTCAATGTTGAATGCAGCTATAAAATCGCAGATTTTGCCAAACTTGCCGATGTGAAGAGAGTTGGCCAAGAGCTGCTATCATTAGAGCGAAATATCGATGTGATCATCCATAATGCAGGGGTGTTTTCTACAACAAAAATCTTTACCGAGGACGATATTCAACTCGTGTTTCAAGTGAATTACTTGAGCTCTTTTATTCTGAATTATATGTTGAAAGAGAAGCTTAAGAACCAAACGAGGGCCCGTATCATTCTTGTGAACTCTGAAGGCCATAGATTCGCAATGGGCGGAATTCACCTCAACGATCTAAGGTGGAAAAAACATCGTTACTCCGGAAACGCAAGCTATGGAGAAGCAAAAACAGCTCAGCTGCTTACGATGATGAAATTTGCAGAGTATTTCAAAGATAGCGGAGTAACCATCAATGCCATGCATCCCGGTAATGTGAAATCGAATATGGGACAAAATAACGGCAAATTCTATAAATGGTACAAGCGGAAATTCATCGATCCGAAAGCACAATCTCCGGATATTTCTGCAAAAGCTCTATATTACTTAGGCGTTTCCAAAGAAATGGAAGGTATCAGCGGGAAGTTCTTCCACCTTACGACCGAAGAAGAACCGGCGCCTCCTGCCTTGGATCGCGAGGTTGCAGAGGAATTATGGCCCATCAGCATCAAAATGGGGGGATTAGAATAACGAACAAGCAAGCTAAAAAGGATCAACAGACCATCATCGTAGGTGGAGGAATGGCCGGTCTTGCCGCCGCTGCCTATCTATCAAAAGAAGGGTTTAAAGTGCTTTTGATTGAAAAAAATAAAGAATGCGGAGGCTTACTCAACTCATTTGAACGGGACGGCTTTACCTTCGATGCGGGGGCACGTTCTATTGAAAACTCGGGAATCATAAAGCCAATGCTTCAGCAATTGGGAATCGAAATGGAGTTATTGGAAAGCCCGGTATCCATCGGACTTGAAAACAGAGTGATTAATGTCAAGACAGTTGAGGATTTAAGCAAATACAAACAACTTTTGGACGAGTTTTATCCTGAAAGCGCCCAAGATGTGCAAAAAATCATCGCGTTCATTCAAAACATTCTCAAAGATATGGCGATTCTATACGGCTTGGATAATCCTATGTTCAAAGATCTTAAGAAAGACAAAGAATACATGAAAAAAATGCTTCCATGGTTTGCAAAATTTTTGCCAACGATCTCGAGGATTAACAAGATGCAAGAGCCCGTGGAACCGTTTTTGGAAAAGATGCTTTCAAACCGCTCGCTTATCGATATAATTGACCAACATTTCTTCAAAAACACGCCCACATTCTTTGCTTTGGGCTACTTCTATGTGTATCTCGATTATTTCTATCCCAAAGGCGGAACGGGAGCGCTCCCTCGCGCATTGCAGAAGAAAATAAACGAATGGGGAGGACAAATTTTACCCGAAACCGAAATTATTGAAGTAAATGCGGCGGAAAAAACAATAACGGATTCAAAAGGAGAAGTATTTCACTATGATAATCTCATTTGGGCAGCGGATTTGAAAACCCTCTACCGGATCTTGCGATACGAACAGCTCGCGGGAAAAATTAAGAAAAAAATTGATGTCCAAAAACAGCTCTTGATGACAAAACGAGGCGGAGATTCCGTATTCTCCATGTTTATGGCGGTTAATTGGCCTACGGAAAAATTTAAATCGATATCAAACGCCCATTTCTTCTATACACCATCGAAAAAGGGATTAGGGGAACTCCATCGCTCCATCATGAAAGAATTAATCCAAAATTTTTCACAGAAATCCAAAGCAGAGATTTTGAATTGGCTAAGCGAGTATTGTCGCTATAATACATATGAAATTTCAATCCCCTCACTCCGGGATCCTTCATTATCCCCTCCCGGAAAGACCGGATTGATTGTCAGTTTTCTCTTTGAATATGAATTGATAAAAAAAATACAAGATGCGGGTTGGTATGATGAATTTAAAACCGAGGTTGAAAATCGGATGATAGATGTGCTGACGAACTCAATATACCCCGGCTTGAAGGAAAATATCTTGTTTAAACTCTCTTCAACCCCGATTACGATTGCAACCATGATGGGGAATTCGGAAGGTGCCATCACGGGATGGTCCTTTGAGTCAAGAGTTCCGGCGATTAATCGACTTCTTAAAATTCCTAAAGCGATTTTTACGCCCATTCCGCATATTTTGCAAGCGGGCCAATGGACGTATAGCCCCGCGGGCATTCCAATTGCATTGATTACGGGTACAACGGCTGCAAGATATATCATTAAACCATGATGAAAATCTCTTTTTTTTTCAACGATTTTTCAAATATAGTTTTATAATAAAAAGGAAGTCGGCATTTCCCCAGACCATATTAATCGGATCTGCGAAGGTCGCTCGATTATCGTCGTTATTTTGCCGTCAAGAATAAAAGAGAAGAAAAAAGGGCAAGGGTGGACAATAGAGGTTCAATTAAAAGCGTATTGATGAAAGCTTTTTGTAACCTTCGACAATTCTTTCCGGCGTTAGCGTTTCGTTTTCGGAGAAATCGATCGAAGTGCGCTTAATTTCCACATCTTTTCGCTGAATATCATCCACCAATTTCACCGCGTTGTTCACCAATGTAATCTCATGAACGGCTACCGTGAGCAATCCAAATGAGATACCCGCTACAATTATAAAACCGAATGCGTAGATCATCACCATTATTCCGTATTCGCCTAACGCTGTAGCGATTTTCAGAATGGGGCTTTGTAAAGAAAATTGAATATAGTTGATGATGGCCGAGATCCCGAAGAAGCCTTTGATGGTATTGCCGAACCATCGGCCCAAAGATTCAACATCTTCAGGTCTCCTTGCATTTCCTTTCTTCAGATAATATAAACAGCCCGTATCGTCGAGAAGCCATGAAGATGGGAAGAGCCATGCAAAGATCGGAATAGAAACGATCCCCGGTATCACAAGAAACTCAAATATGGCGTTCATATACTCCGCAAATTTCGGATCCGAGATGGATTCGATAGTGTCAAAAGATGCGATATCAAAGAAATAAGGGGCAACGTAATTGTAAGAATATAATCCGATAGAAGTTGCAAGGAATAGGATCGAGGTGACCCGAGAAACCAATTCGCGCATCGAAAGATTGCGGCCAAATGGGGGGGAAAGCACGATTCTATATCGTTCGTTGTTTTTATAAATCAGTTGATTAAGGCTGACCACGGATTTTGCTCCGATTGACGCCGAAAGAACGTAAATCCCTAACGTAATGGGTAAAGCAGACAAGAACACGAAATTGGCAAGGTTTGAAGCGTCAATCATCGCTTGAATCGAAAGCGTCGAAGCGGAAGTACCGATAAGCGTTCCGATCCCTTGCTTACTCGCTTCAACGATCTGATTTTGTAAATAAAACATAAGATAGATTAGCCCTATAGATACCAAAAAAGAAACCACAAGAAAACGAATGTTCGTTGCTATTATTTTTTCACTATTACGCCTAAACAATGATATCACGATAAAAACGAGTGCCGCAATGAAGAGAATGATTCCAAGGATTATCCATCCACGGGTCGCCGCATTTTGAAGTCTGGATTGAATACTGGTGGATGGTTCGAGATCCCACCCCGATTTTCCGAAGATCATGATCCGGTCATTAAGGAACGCATCCGAGATCCCATCGCCGTTCACATCTGAAAGAAATACAGAGGTCATATATTTATCGATTTGATAGAAGTGGGTTTGAAGCACCGTTTTATTGCTTGTAATGGTAAAATAGGGGCCATTGACCACTTTTACGGCTACGTCACCTATCGAATTATCATTACACACACCGGCGAATGGAATATCTGCAGATCCATCTTTATCGATATCAAAATCATAGGGAATTTTGCTTCTTCCAAATGGATTGATAACACATTCGATGTCGACCACGCGAGTTTCCATCCCGGTGATGAGCGTATGGAAAGGAGAACTGATGTTTTTCATCGTTCCGGTGGCTTCCTCCTTCAAAATAAATACCGAAACCAATCGGAAAGGATAATCGAAATCTTTGATTTTTTTAATCGCAAAAGTATTATTGATAAACAACACCCCCAGAGTGGTGGAATTTGTCTGATTTGACACCTTTAACGGCATCACCCCGTAGCACACCCCACTCTCTTTCACCGGCCACCCATAGGTATTGACCACCGCATTTTCAGTTGCACCAATGTCTTGGAATGTAATTGAAATATTCATCGGATTCTCGAAATTAATATTAGTAACCGCGTAAGCTTGAATCGTTTCATAAAATTTTGCGGAGAGCCAAGGGAAGAAATTTGCATATTGCTGCCTTTGTCCCTCACTAAACGTTGTATTTACCATGGCCTTTACTTGATTAAGAATTGTTAAAGAAGTCGGCATTCCGGTCTGATTAAGGTTTAAAAGAAGTTTGTTCTCAAATTGAATTTGAAAAACCGAAGTGATGTTTGATAATGTGAGATATTGGCCTTTGAAAATTATCCAAACCATCGAATCAAAATAATTCTTCAAATTACTAATGGGTGCCATCGAAATATACATATTGGCTTTATCGGTTCCGGTCAAATTCGTAAATAATACGTAGAAGAAGGGAGCATACCATTGGTATTGCGTATCTTTGGAAGGGAATTCACAAAAACCGATGTCTAGCGTATGATAACTGAAATCGGGAGCCGGCTTTGTAATATCAAGATCCACAGATGAAACATTTTCCAGCGTGTCAGCCTTTATGAAATGAACCATTATTTTGGTTACGTTATAAATAGTGCCGTTCCAGAATTTGAGAGTCGTTTTAATGGCCAACAAATCTCCTTTATATGAAGAATATGGCGCAGCAACAGATTGATTTCTTAGAAAATAAACTGCCGGATTGTATGTATTGTTGACCATATTCGGATCTTCAAGCATCTCGATAGGTTCCCATCCAGCTTTTGTGATATTAACCGATTTTTCGATGGTGAGATCTGCAAGTGAAATTGAAACCAACTGATAGCTTTTTACATCGAGGAATCGATTGGGATTCGATTGATCACTATAATTTTTAACCGGTGCGGCCAATAAAATAACTTTTTCCGATGAAGTGCAGACCATCGTGAACCGTTGGTGTCCAGAAATAAAGAGACTTGTTTGTGGAAATTCCACCAATTGTAAAAGTTCACCCGATTTACCGCTAAACAGCGCGGCTCCGGTTGTTTTATTCCAATTTATTAATTCGGACATCCAAGTATCGTTACTACGACCGGAAACGATATATTCTCGCGGATTAATCCAAATGAATAAATCATTTTTGCCATCACCATTTTGATCCGGTACCACAATGGTATTCTGATTTTGAAAGATGGGATTTTCAATCGTCCACCCTTCTTCTATCTCCACGGGTTTCGACTGAAACACTGCAATCACTGAGCCTATAATTAAGCCCAAGCCAATGAGAAAAAACGAGATCCTTTGCAAGGTTCGCGAATGTCTGCTTGCCGTGCTTGAAGATTCATTTGTACGTATTTCAGAGCTCATGAAGAAAATTCGTTTTGGAATTTTTTAAGTTATCGTTGCTCGTTAGCTTGAAAAATCGAACTTGGAGAAAAATTGAAGAAAAATAACCTTAAATTTAAAACATCTTTTCGAGATCTTTAAGTTCCTTTTCGTTGAATACCTCGGGATTCCTTAATAATTCTTCTTATTCTTTTTGGGTTTATATACTGCATCATTCTTTTGCGATTGAACAATTTGCTTGTATATCTCCTCAATATCGAAATCAATCTTTTTATTGGCCCTACCCACTTCAGAAACCCATGATTTTACGGCAGAATCGGTCACCTTCCACCCTTTCTGTTCGTATAGGACTTTTACAATTTGCCCCACAGAAAACCCATCTTTGTACAGTATTTTTGCAAGCTCCTTGATAGCCGTTTCATAGGAATATCTCGATGGAACGATTTCTTGAAAATTTGTGGTTTTTTCATTTCCTCTTACTTTCCTTTCTTGTCTTAATCGATATCTTTGATAATAAATAATCACGCCCCATCCGGGAAAATTTTTGATGGTTCTTATTGAATATCCGTTTCGGCAAAATTTAGCTACGAAATACGGCTTATATTTATCCTCATGCTCCGCCACAAACTCTTTGTTGATCTTATATCCTTCTTGCTCCAATAGGGCCTGAAGTTGAAGAAAAATCTTGGCTTTCTCTCTTTCAAGCTCTTCTGCAGGTAATTTTGATAATTCGCTATCGAGCGGAAAGATCCCTACCTCATTTTTCTTGCTCGCCTTTTTCCCTTTCGTCACACACACCACTTAGAAAGTAAAAGAAACATTCTTTAAAATCCCACTAAATACTCTATTGATAATTCCGGGATCCTCGAATCCCTTTCCGTGTCAACATTCCAAATTAAGGAAATAAAAAAGTTAAGGAAATTAATTTAAAATATTAATCAATTTTTAGCCCAGCAATTCTCTTTGCACTTGTATGGTGATTGGATTGTTTGTTTTGATGGTTACGGATACATCATACTCTTTACCTGGCGCCAAATCCAACGGAATAAAAATGTTAATTTTATCACCAACTGGAATCGTAGTTCCGATTAATTTCCGCAGATCTTCTACACCATACGTTTTTCCTTGGTAAATCAATTTGGTTTTTCGAACAATTTCTTTTTCAACCATTTTTCCATCTACTGATACTTCAACGTAATTCATGAGATCGTCACTTGGAATTTCATCAATGGAAATGGGAGAAATTACATTTATCACTTCAATATTGACTCCGCCTTCGACCTTTCGAACGCCCTCTTTCGGAATCATTCTTTTGAGAATATATTTCGGTATATAACTCATAATTCCATTATGCCAAATCGAAATAAAAAGCTTATTTTCTTTTCGAAAGAGGAGGTGCGCTTCCGTTGGAATTCCTTTTACTTTAGAATTGAAAAAATGTATTGAAATTAATGGAATAACAACCCTATTTTATTTCGGTTTGTTTTAAGTTGTAAAAAACGATAAAAAAAGAGATTGAATGTTTAGTAATCAATGTTCTACAAGTCATAAGATAACATGGTAGTAGTAAATAATGAATATAGTAGTATTTATAGATCAAGGAGAAATGACGAGTACAAGCTATTTCATTATATTAATTTTTTATTTTAATAAAAATCTATTTCTAAATGATGCAGTGGAAATGCCTCTCTTCTCTACCTTTAACATAAAGATATCTATGGCCTAATATTTGGAGTGGAAATATTGTGATCTATGTAAAATCCTAAGGATAAAGTAAAATTAATGAAAAAAGAGTTAATTGATCTTGTAAAAGTAGTTTATATAACTTTCTGTGATTGTTCCGGCATTCTTTCAAGAACTACAAGTCTTGCACTAAACGGATTCGTCATATTTGTTTCTTTTAATAGATGCACTTTCATAAAATATATCCAAAGATATGCGACGGCCACAACTGTAATCATATAAGTCCATCCATTTAATCCAACGTCGTTAGATTTATTGTCAACGATAAAGAAGTACGGAAGACCGAAAGCCAATGCGCAAAGAATAGCAGGGAATGAAACAAGTTCTTTTCGATTTTTCAAGACCCATAACCCCATAAACAACCCCGGAATATGAAGGGTGCACGCATTTATGAAGATCCATGGTGAATTTCCGTAAGATTTTATCATCCAAGGAACGTCCCAAAATGGAATCGTGATTAAATATGAGGGGAGCAGTGTAAAAGGAATTGCATTGAGTACGGGTTGTCTGAATGAGCTAATTAAAGCAAAGCAACAAAGGAAAGAGAGTAGATATGAGATGTGGGAGAGTTCTGGTGTATAATAACCATCTTCGGTCCTATATTCGATGTAGCATCGTAATCTAACAATCATCAAACCGAGTCCTGAAAAGAACATCGGGAGCGAGTATTGTTTTTCGGAGATTCTTGTATTGAGCATAAAAAGGTTAATTAATATATAATAAAATAGTTTTTCATTCGAGTAAAAGGTGTAAAAGTAGTAAAAGGATTTAATGTTGGAGTCGGGATGATCTGAAGAGATTTAGGATAATAAGAGAAGGAAAAAACAATTTAATTATTTTTTTGGGCATAATCTTCTTTTAACTTAAAGTAATAAGTGGGTCTGCCCTTTTTTTCGATGATTCGAACTTGATCAACGATATAACCTTTCTGAACGAGTTTTACGAGATTTTCATGTACTGTGGAACCTGGTCTTCCAATGATTTTCATGATATCATATCTAGTGAGAGTACCTTGTTCTTGAAGTGCTTTTAGGATTTGAAATTGGATTTCTGTGACGTCATCTTCAGAAATATACTTTCCGGCGGCATACACCGTTTCTACCATTTCATTTTTCATGAATGTAATGTTAATCCGCTCCTTTTTTTTGTTAGCTTCAAGAAAATAAGGGAATAATGGGTAATAAATATTTTGGATAAATTGATCCAAAAATTACCTCTATTTTCTTGAAGATTTACCCGGATTTATTGACTTAACCAAGAATTTATATAGGGGTGTGACCATTTCTTGGATAATTAGATCCGGATATTTAGATCATTATTTTACATCTTTATAAATTTATCTGTTTGTCGTTAATACCCGGATTTTAAGAGATATCCTCAGATTTGCCCAAAGGTTTCATTATATTCATTGTACTTCTATATCCACAATATTATCGGATTTATCCCGTAAGCGTGGAAAGACAATGGATTGAAGGGTGGTATGATTCTGAGGTTTGTACTACGAATCTGTGAAAAAAGGCGGTGTTGTGTATGGGAAGACGGTCAAAAAAGGGGACGATCCATGAAACGGAGCGTGTTATAGTCACGATCCCAAAGCATCTTTCGGATATCCTTGATTATATCTCGGAGTACCGTCGGTTGGAAAAATCCGTCGTTTTTCAACAGGTCTTGGATTATTATGTTAGAAGCGATGAAGTCTCGAATGAAAGAAGGGGCATCGAGGCCATTATTAATGATTATAATAAGAAGATTGATACCGCATCAGAGGTCACACCGACAAAATGGAAATATATTCGGAAATTTGTGTATTCAGACCCGCAGATGTTGAATACTTATCTTTCGATTCGGGATAAGTATGATATTTTTGATGAATTTTGCGAGGCGATGTTTGAGCGTTTTGTGGATGAGGGCAAGATAGATCCGAATATTGTGGTGGAAGACGATGATGATGATGAGGGTGAGCAACCCGTTGGGCATTAATATTCAAAGCCTACAGTTATTAGGCTTTG
>CAZUTM010000011.1:15335-34951 GCA_964623665.1 uncultured archaeon | reverse complement strand
TTTGTTCTATGTTTAGCGTTTAAAAACTACAGTTATTAGGCTTTGTTTGTTCTATGTTTAGCGTTTAAAAACTACAGTTATTAGGCTTTGTTTGTTCTATATTTAGCGTTTAAAAATATTATCTTGATTTTCCGATGAGGGTGTCGAATAGTGAGGATCCGATAAGCGTTTTTAGGGCTTCATAATCATCCTTTTCCAAGAGTTTTATTTTTGCTGCCGTATTTTTACCGATTCCCGGAATTGACTCCAATTGCTTCATGGTTAATTTCCAAACGTCCACCGGATATGTCAATCCCGATAGCGAACGAAATCCATGGTCTAAAATCACGATATCATGGGTTCGATGCATGTCGACGAGTTCGGGGATATAAATTAAGATGGGATAAGTTCCCGCTTGCCTAAAATAAGACCCATTTCCTTGTGAATATTCAAAATAACATTTGCGTAGAATGGTGCCGAAAGGGAAACAACGCTTCAGCATAGGATTGTCGATAATGGCTCGGATTTCTTCTTTCCATTTATCGAAGAATTTCGCGTTTTTCGATAATTCTTTGCTCATCACGCGGGTTTTGGGTGCCATCATTCTTCGGATATTTATCCGTCTCACCAAAAATCCGCGTTCCAAAACCTCCAAGAGGAATTTTTTGTTGAGATCGAATGTGAGGTGTGTTTCTCCGGGAAGACCCATGATGAAATTGAGTCCGGGCAAATAGATGGGGGAGCCGTTGGGGCCTATTTTGGCGCCGTATTGGTTGATGATTTGGATTGCTTTCATGGCTTCTTCTTGAGTGACTTTTAGGTTGTTTTTTTTTATAACTTCAGGGTCAACGGATTCGATTCCGATAGCGGCGATGTTTCCGTCGGTGCAATATTCAACGATCGCTTTCGTAATGTCGATGGCTTCGGGTTCGTATAGTGCGAAATTAAGTGCATTAACATTGTCGATATGTAAGGTATGAATGTTGTTAGTGTTTTCTCTTATTTCTTTCAATAAATTTCGAATGGCTTGGGGATTCGGTTTCGGATATCGTTCGCTTTCATAGTCACCGTGCATGTATGCATAGAAATCGGTTTGGTTACCGAGCCTGAAGTGTTGGCAGCCCAACGCATTTAATGTTTTAATTTCTTGAACAATATGATTTTTTTCTCTGAAAACGGGAGCTCCTTTTTGAGTTTCTGTGCAAAACGAACATCCACCGCTTCGATAACGCGGGCACCCTTTGAATGTTTCGATTTCACAAATCAAGTTTTTTTGAAAATTCGGGTGTTGTTGAATAATACTGGCGCCCAAAATCGCAAATTCCTTGAGTAATTCAAGTTTTTCTGCACCATTCTCTAAGCATGAGTCCGTTTTGGATTCATATAAGTGTTTGTTTTGGGCTTGCATTTGCATTTTTTTTAAATGCAATGCTCCATCCTTGAAAAATTGTCGAACAATAAAGTGTGCATCTCCATGAAGTATGAAATGGAAATAGGGTTCAACGGTGGAGATCTCTAATGGCGGTTTTCCTCCCTCAACGCCGATCCCGAATTCCGATGATGGGCCGAACATAATTCGTATTGCATTTGGGAAAGCGGTTGAAAGGTTTCGAATGTCGTTAAAATTTATCGGATGGCCACCGATATATTTTCCGGGAACTGAAACCCCAATTAATACAAAAAGGACATTTACATCATGGATTTTTGGTTCATCGGGCCGGCTTTGCAAATTTTCTTGCCCATTTCGGTTAAGATCCCGTATCTGGTCGATCGTGATATATACGGGATCTTCAACCCCTTCGGTCTTCAGAGCCCCGGCAAGGTAACGCGGATAGGGACTTAAAAAAGGGGGAACACCTAAACATGCGGGTTCATCAACATATCCATCTATGATTGCAATTTTCATTCTCGATTACTTCCTTACAAAAGTTGTTATACACAGAATATCATGGAGAAAGAATAAAAAGAAGATAAAATTCGATAAAAAATTAAGATTAGAATTCGTATGAATCACCGGTATCAACATTGCGCTTTGCTATTTGTTCTTTATAGGATTTCAACAGATTTTTGAGTTCTTCTAATTCTTGTTCTTTTCTTCCCAATGCCTTTTCCAGTTGTCTTTTATCTTCACGTTCCGCTGCAGCCCGTTGGAACAAATCGAGGTTTTGCGGGTCAAGCGTCTTAAGGATATTCAATTTGTTATTCGCAGCTTCAAGTTCTTTTTGCAATCCCAACACGTAGCCGGGATTAAAGATCGCATTTGCATATTTTGCATAGGTGAGTTGAAGCATGAACGGCATAATTTTTTCGGAACAGACCGGACATTTTTGCTGGGTTTGCACCCATGTGGCTAAGCAATTATCATGCGCGCCATGGCCGTTGGGACAGATTGATACCAAGTCGTCGGATTCGATACCTTTCAAGCATACAAAACATAATATGGGTTGGCCGTTATCCGAATTCATTTTAAGCATATTGTCATAGATGGTGATTTGTTGGTCATTGAATTTCTTTCTGTTTAGGTAGGTTTGGTATTTCAAGAAATCTGTGATTTTCACGTTTTTCCGTTTGAATTCCGTTTCAATCTTAGTAAGTTCGGCGTTATTTTTCGAATTATCCGCTTGAATCTTTGCGACCTGGTCGACAGCAAATTGATATGTAAATTGAGGCGTGGATCGTGGTGTAATGAGACCACCTATTATAATCGGCTGTCCTCCATTGTTGTTAACGCCCGCGAATTGTGAGGGATTAATCGCTTGAGTTGATTGTGCTTGTGTGGGTTGCGGCATACTTTCTTTACGCTTGGTATACATTCTAGAATTGTTGTCAAGGTGGCCCACGATTTTTTGTTTTGCGATCAAATATTCCATTGCAACGATGATGAGATGTTCGGGGAGGTCGAATTTCTGAGCTAAGCGGGAGAATTGAAAGTTCGATGCGGAGTCTTTATTGATGAAATCCGCAATTGGACTCGACAGCGGTGCAATGATACGATCGATGTTGGCTTGAATTTCGGTTTCTGTTTGAGAGTCTCCCATCTGTTTTGCAATTTTAAGGGCTTCGGAATAGTAATCAAGCGCTTCCTTGAATTTTGAAAATGATTCTAATACGGAGGCAAGATCGCAATAGTCTTCCGAGATTTTGGCTTGGTCTCTGCCTTTTCTGTGCATATCAATCGCTTTGATATAGAATGCAATGGATTTATCCAAATTATTTGCTTCATAATTGGTGTATCCCGCCCATTTATAATAATCTCCGGCCATGATGTAATTATTTTGGGCTGAAAACAATTTCGCACATCTCTCCATATAATTAATTGCGGACGCCGAATTTCCTTGCGAAAGTAATTGATCGATCTTTGCTTTCAATTCTTCTGCTGTTGAAGAGAAGAAATCAAATGTTTCTTTCAGTTTCTCAGTCAAACTCGATGGCGCCACGGGAACCAGTGTCGACAATGTTCGATACAAGGGTGCAATCACGGATAAGAACCCATCATTCCATTTTATAATATTATACGTTAGATATACAAGAATCTTGTCGTGCTGTGAAATGGGCGAAGTGAGAACGGCTTGATAATCGGTGAAAAAATACACATGTAAAATCGCTTCGGACATATTTGCTTTTTTCAGCCCCGCTGCATATGAATTGATGAGCATCTTCGTCGGATTGCCCAGCCATTCGGCTGCGCCGTTGTGTTCATAAATGTTTTGTGAGTTTTGCTCATTGGTAGTGATTATTAAGTCTTTCACATTTTGATTTGATGAAATATTAGCGCCCAAGTCGATATAATATTCCTGATCGGATTTCGTTATGGTATATTCTTGTTTTTCTAGTTTGCCTCTCATCAAGGTATTGAATAATTCAATAATTTGCACAACATGTTGATCTGTGAGTGTAAGTTTTTTGACTCCACCTATTTGCGCTTTTAATTCTTTGAGTAATCCGGATGGGGTATATGCTAATTCAGGTAAATGAATTTTTAATTCGGCAAGCAATTCTCCAATTTCGTCAGCCGGGAGCGGCCATCCTACAATTCTGTGCATAATACCCAATAAACCATTGCCCACGTTGATTTCAACAAGAATATCCTCTTTGAAAAAGGTCATGCCGACCAGTGCATCCCCTAAATTTAATCCCGCGCTATACATCGCAGCCGGTGCGAAAAGGAACCTCAAAATCGAGGCATATTGCTGCGGATTTATACGAAATTCCTTAGATCGAACCGAAAACGAAATCGGGAACCCCTCTTTATCGATAAGAAAGATCCACTTAATATGCTCGTTTTTCTTAAGTGCTTTAGCCAGAATCTTATCTAATACGCGTTTTTCTACCATATGCTTTTGAATTCGTTGGCCAAAAATTAAAAGCTCGTTTTTCAAAAATTTTTGTTTTTGAAACAAATAACACGTGGTTTTCCATTTCTGTCGTGGCTAAAAGATCATGAAATTCTTGAACCTTTTTGCGGCCTCAAACGATATTCTTGGCTGTTTGCTTGCGGATGGGCAAAGGAATCCTTTAAAATTGCAATCCGCTTTCTATTTCCATGATTTCGATTGCTTCATAAATTTTCTCGCTAAGAGCGATGCTTTTCAACCACCTCGCGTTTTTATTGAATATGCAAAAAGGAAAGGGCCGATTATTTGCCTATATGTTGGTTGTAGGGCAAATAATATTTGCTATTTTGTCTTTGAATCAAAGGGTCGAAACCCTTTCAAGTTCCATTGCAACGCCAGAACAAATGGCAGTTATTTTGGTTCTTTCCTCCTTTGCATTAGGAATCATGAGATATTCTTTCTTCTTTTTTATCGCGACCCTTTGTATTTTGATGATAGGGGTCATCGTGCTTAGAGATTATTCGGATTTTCTTTCTTCCTTTGTGAAAATTCACATTTTTCTTGTATTAATGTTTTGGATATTCTTTACCAAGTATGCCCCGGATATTCAAAATTCTCTCAATCTGCCGGTTTTGATGAATATTATTATTCAAATTATTCTATTGATTTTGTTCTCCAAAGCACTCGAACTCACAAAAACAAAGATTCAAGAGTATACGAAGAGCCATTCCAATATTGAGAAGATTAACAAAGCACCGATTGCATTTTCATGCCCCCATTGCGGGTATGTATATCAATCGATTCCCATGTATTGCGTAAATTGTAAAAAAGATATTGAGTTTTCGCACCAATAAAAAAAATTAAGAAATGTCACCGAAATAATAATGGTCAAAAACGCTTCGCCTTTTAATGGATAATTAGATTTAAGTAATTCATTAATAATTTAATCGAGTCATTGAAAGAGGTAAAATATATGGATTTTTTGGGTGATGTTATTATGTTAATAATAGATCCGGATCGCGGCGATTCTCATGCGGGCTACTCCGGATTAAATGATTGAGTGCCGGTTAATACGTAATGACTCTCGAACTTCCCCAAAAATCGATGCGAAAAAAGGAATCGCCCCAGCTGTCTCTGAAATCCTTTTTCCAAAAAGGAACTGCCGATGTGGAAAAAGATATTATGGCAGAGAGTGGTATTTCATCTCTATCAAAAGAAAAATCTTCAGAAAACGCATTTAGAGGGCCAATTCAAGGATCTTCATTGAATAATTCAAAAATCGATGAATCAAAAGGACCGATGATGTCACCTCATATAAAGGAGGTTTCTGCACCCGGAAAATCGAAGAACGTTCGAGTTCAATCTTCATCGAATAATCCGAGTGCTGTATCTGATGCAGGCAATCAATCCTTCATTAAAGGATTTGTGGGAAGGTCGGAGTTATATGGAAAAAAAATAAATGAGCTTATCGGCCAAATACGGGATTTGGAAAAGGATCGAACCGATTTTCTCCATTTTTTGGAAAACAATTTTATAAAAAACCCTGAGGTCGATTTGAGACTTTACAAAATTAACCAACTACCGTTGTTTTTAGAAGAAAAGATAAGATATCCGGTATCGGAAAGGGTTTTAAAAAATGTATCAATTTTGGCATCGGATGCCGGTGTCGCTTCTTCAAAATACTTAGGGTTTGAATTTTCTCTGATCTCAGTTGCTTTAACACATTTCGACTACAAGAATGACCGGATGAATGAGGTGGTATATTACCCGGATCAAGGTGATGGCTCCTATGGAATTGTGTTTAACGGATCCCATAGATCGGATTCGGATATTGAGGTATTCACCTCATTAGAACGGGCCTATGCTGAAATTACGTCGATCCTCTCATTTCTTATAAGATATCCCGAGAAAAAGGTGCATCTGATTATATTGGATGGGCCATTGCGAATTGAACCGTTTAAAGAGCAATTCAAAGAGAATCGAAAATATTTAATGAAATATGCGGAAGTATTGAATCAATACGAAGCGCTATATACCTTATGTCAAAGAAAAAAAATATTATTGGTCGGATCTGTTAAAAATACAGAATCTGTTGAATTTCGGGAAAATCTTAACCGCGCATTTCCAACTTTCATAAATATTTTTCCGAGTTTGAATATATTTCACAAAATACGCTATAGAGATCTCTTCGAGGATTTTAATGATTTATATCTTCTTTATCGTATCCTTGATCTCAATCAAAGGTCGTGCGTATATCGCTTGAATTCGAGATCTACGGATAATGGGCATATTCCCGGAATCGGTCAATCGAAACCGAATTCATTATTACAAGCGGGTCGACAATACCTTTGTTTTTACCTTCAAGTCGTTCCCTTCGAAGCCCCATTAAAAATCGAATTCCTTTACGATTCCGGATTATTTGAAGAAATTGATAAATTGAAAGGGCTTTCAGAATCATCTAAAATAAGCGTAATTGCCGATCAAATATCCGGCTTACTTTTACCCCTTGCAAACAAAATGGGGGTAAGCTCGCTCCCCATTCCTCAAATTGAAGCCCATAATCGCGCCACTTTAACGCTTAATGAATTCAAAATCTTGGAAGAAGATGTTAAAAATAAATATATTGTTGATTTGATAGACAGATTTAACGAAGAGGAGAAAATGGGCAAAAAAGTGCAAGAAAATATTGACGATATTTCCCAATTGTTCGATCTGAAAAAGAATCATCTAAAAGAGTTTATGGGCGTTTTCATTCAGCGGAGAAAGAGCACACCGTTATAAAATTAATCTTCTCTCCTATTTTCCATTAATTGTTGAAATTCTATTGAAGAACTATAAATTTGTTAAGCGATTTTTTTTAATATGGCTTCTTTTGCAAAAATGGGAATTCTCTTTTTGAACAAACGGAAATTGCGCACCGTCCTTACTATCTGTGCAATCATTTTGGGGGTTGGAATCCTAACTGGGGTGAATGTGACCGCGGATTCCATCGACAAAGCGATTAACGATCAGATCAATCAGAAATTAGGTGAGAATGATATCATCGTGTATTCAAATCGTTCGGGGGATTCTCGCGGGTGGTTTAATTACAATGATGCAAAGCAAGCAATATTACAGGTGCAAGGCGTGAAAGCCGCCGTTCCACGTATTATCAAAAGCGGATTGTCATATCCTTTGGAGAATAGCAGTTCGGGATGGCGTACTACCGTGACAGCGATAGACATCACGGATCCGAATGAAAAGAACTTCGGGAAATGCAATATCACCGATGCATTAGCCGAAGACTTAGTGAACACAACTAAATTGGAGGATTTATTTCAAAGATATTCTGCATTTCAGTATCCGGTAGTTCTTTCAAATAGATATGCGCAGTCATTCAATTTAAAAGCGGGAGATGATTTTTACATCTTTCCGGAAAATCCAAGCAAATATGGCGGCGGGATTAACGCAACAAATACGAGCACTTGGATAAAAACCACGATAATCGGGATAATTTCGGATGAATCGGAGGCCGTGAGCGATTTTTCACCGTATCCTCGGATCTGGGAACTCACTCCGCCATCGAATGTAGTATATATCGATTTGAATGATGCTTGGGACACATTTTTCAATGATCATGAAAATAAAGTCTCGATGCTTTTTGTAAGTGTTCAAAATTCTGCAGAAATCAATCCCATTATTCAAAGAATACTAAATTTGAATTTACCATCGGTGTTTCCGGATGGCATCTTTGCTGAAAATGTCAAGCAATTGTTCACCAGCGGAATTACCCAGATAAACTTCTTGATGCGTGGATTATTTTCGATATTTTCGGGTATATCTCTTCTGGTCTGCGCTATTATTATAAAAAATTTATTGGAAATGGCTAAAGAAGAACAGATGCATGAAATTGGAGTGATGCGGGCAATTGGAGTCACTAAATCGAAAATTTTTTCTCTCTATATTTCTCAAATTTTATTCATTTCGGTGATCGGAAGTGCAATTGGGATTGTGTTCGGCTATTATCTTTCGAATATATTTTTCGGGTCCTATCTAAGCACTGCAAAAGCCGTAGGAGCAAATTTTGGGACCAATGCATTAACACCGGTTCTTACAAATCAGACCATTATTATAGGAATGTCTGCAGGAATTCTAATTTCTTTACTTTTCGGGTTTTTCCCGGCCCGTGCAGCGGCAAATGTTGATCCTTTAGAAGCATTGAAAGCATCCACTTCCCGACCCAAACAATCCTTGATCGTTAGAACGGCAAAACAAGGAGTTGGCCTTTCGATAGCTATCGGATTTATAGTTGGCGGATTCACATTAGTTGGATCTTCTTTCGCGGGAATATTCTATTGGGATGTAATTGATCCGTTTGTTGTTGCAACGTTATTTTTTGGTGTGATTATAATCATTATTGGAATCGTTCTTTTGGGTGCATGGTTGCTTCCCGTTATCATACCTGCTCTATCCATGCTACTGAGTCCGATGTTGAAGCAAATGAGAACGATTACCTCGAGGAACTTAATAAAATATTCTCGGCAGACAAAAAACACATTTGCAATGTTAACCGTTGGCCTTTGCATGATGATTACCGTAGGAACCATAATGAACTCCGTGTATATGGGGGCATATCCTGGGGGAAAAACAATCACTGGTGGAGATCTAAGAATTGGTGATTTATACAACGGGCAGATTCATAAAAGCCATCAAGCAAATCTCACCGCTTTGCCCTCGGTTGAGCAAGCCGTACCAATTCGATTTTCATTTGGATTCGAGGGCTTGACCCGCGTTCAAACTGCCGATAAAACGGTCTTTGGAGGCACTCGGGATAACCTTGCGGGGCCGATTCGGGAAAGTTTTCATATCGGTATTGTGGATCCCCAATCCTATTCGGATTTACATTCCAAAAACTCGATAGTTCGGATTGAAAAAAGAACTCCGTTGAATGAAGCCATGAATCGACTTAAAACGCCATATACAATTGCAATCCAAGATAGATTGGCTCGAAAATTGAATATTAAAGAAAACGATGTGTTAACCCTTCGATTCGAAGGATTTGAAGCTAAATTTACCGTTACTTTCATTTATGAAGTGCTTCCCGGGATTTATTGGTCGTATTATATTGCGGACTCAACATTTGATAAGCAATTCACCGGAATCATCTCTTGGCAATCCTATGAAAAACTCATCGCGGATAATATCGGGAAAGCCGATGTGATTGCAAGAAACAAGGTAACTCCGCCGGATGATTATAAAGATACATTGCCCAAAGAATCCATGTGGGGATACGCTCAAACTCCACTTGATGTTGAGGCTCTCGAAACGCTGGCATATCAAACGGGTTTGGTTCAACATTCATCCCGAAGGATTCATTCCCCGTTCTGGAGCGCGCCCAAATTCGCTTGGAAAACCAACTTTACACTATACGATTCAAACGTCGATTTAAGCAATTATTCCTCCTCCGCGGTTCTCGATCCCGCCCAACAAACGATTTTAAATAAGACCTTAGCCCTCCAAAATGTAATGTGGCATGAGAATGGGTCCATCGGTCCAAATTGGAATGAAATGTTCTCAAGAGCCGTTGTTATAAATGAGACCACAGATTCTCGCTACGGAAACACAACGATTACAAATTCATTATCCTCCATCCCTGCCGCATCGAACAAAACAATAGATTCAATTATGCAATGGGCGGCGATCAATCTATCGGGAACCAATTATTGCATCGTGAATGAAATTTATGTAAATTTAAATTTCTCCTCCGGAAGATGGGATTATGTGAAAAAATTTGTGCCAGGAGAATACATCCGTGTGTATTATAACGATTCGATATATTCGGACTTTATGGTGATCGCTACAACGAATTCCCATTACAATTATCAATTTCAAGATTCAAAAGGTCGATATTATGGAGACACCTTTACTTTTAACTATAAATCGATGTCCTTTAACACGTACACATATAATTCTTCCGATTGGAGTTATTTCTTCGAGGTAATGGATTTAGAACCCAATTCGATTTTGATTCCGGCTAAAGGCATTAATGTACCGAGTGCCTTCAATGAAACCATGATTCGGGATCTTATTCAAGAATTGAATGGGACTTCTGGCGGGTTCGGTGAAAATGCATCAACCGGAAATCTTTGGTGGCTCAATCAAACGCTAACGCAACTATATTGGTTGAACTCAACGCCTTATTTCGGGAATCTGAGCGATTCGGGTGTAGCCGGAGAATATACTTACAATGGAACCGTGTTCACAATCAACGGGCTCAATTTTACAATTAATGGAACCCCATATAGTTTAAACATCTCGTATATGCCTCAGAACAGCAGCAATATTCTGCAATCTCTCATGGATGGAAACGCAACTTTGAACCTTGCAAATTTGACCACCTCCATTATATTTGATATTGACGACAGCCTTGGATTAGATGGAATTCGCGAATTCATCAAAATAATGCGTGCAATCTGTGCCCATATACCTACATTGCGTGAACTGCAGTTTTTCAGCCCGAAATTATTTATGCTTGAAGAGGCTAAAGTGTTGAACGCCTATTTCTTGATCGGAACGGGTTCAAAAGAAAATATTGATAAGGCTTACCATGAAATTGAAACCTACTATTATTTGCATGGCTTGCCGTGGAATGATAAATGGAATGCACGGTCAACCGAAATTGAGGATCAAGTTGGAGGTATTCTTTCGTTAATTATCAATATGTTCTTTGGCGTTTTGAGCTTTGCACTCATCGCTTCTTTGCTGGGCTTAGCAATTTCCACCATAATTTCGGTTCGCAAACGATACTCGGAAATCGGAACGCTTAGAACCTTGGGATTTTCGAATAAACAAATATTATCAATGGTGGTCGGAGAGGGCGTCATCACGGCGCTGATCGGAATAGCGTTAGGAACGATTGTTGGATTATTAATCGCATTCCTGATCATTAATAATTTGCCTTTCATGATTTTCCTCCCGATTGTATTCGCTCCGCCCGTTGAAATGATAGGAATGGGCATCTTGCTCTTGATTGCAGCCTCTGTGGGTGTCAGTTTCTTACCCGCAACCAGCGCTGTGCGAATCGATATTGCAGAAGCAATTCGATCTAAAGGAGAATAATCTTTTTTTTCAGAAACGAGGTGAATTGAATGATAAATGCAAATCAAACTAATGGAAGCCGGAATTCCGAGGCAATCTCTGCCGAAGCAGTGTTGAGGGTCTCGAATGTGACTCGCGAATTTCCGCTCGGTAAAATCACCGTGAAAGCGCTTAAAGGCGTAAATTTTGAGGTGAGAAAAGGCGAATTCGTATCGATCATGGGAAAGTCCGGTTCCGGAAAGTCGACGCTATTGAATATTCTGGGAACACTCGACAGACCCACATCTGGCGAAGTATACATTGACGGAAAAGCCGTCTCGAAAATGAATGATAACCAAAGAACCGCCATAAGGAGGGAAAGATTAGGGTTCGTATTTCAGAACTACAATCTGATTCCCGTTCTTAACGCTGTGGAAAATGTCGAACTGCCATTATTCAACTCCAAACTTTCAAAACAAGAGAGAAGAGAAAAAGCATTGTCGATGCTCGACCTTGTGGGGTTAAAAGATAGGGCAGATCACAAGCCGGATGAGATGTCCGGAGGCCAACAACAAAGAGTCTCCATTGCCAGAGCCTTGGTAAGCGATCCCGCCATTATTCTTGCAGATGAACCCACCGGCGCTCTTGATTCGAATACTGGTGAAGAAATTTTGAAGCTATTTAAGAAATTGAATAAAGAAAAAGGCTACACATTTGTATTGGTCACGCATGATGAGTCGATCGGAAAAAGAGCAGATCGAATGATAGTTTTGAAAGATGGATTGATTCTTGAAGAGATAAACCAAACATCTGAATAAATATAATGAAATTTTCTTTTTTTCTTCTTTCTCCTCTTTGTTCAAACGACCCTTTTCGTAAAAATCATTTGAAAATCACGAAAATCGCCAAACTCATGGGTAGGCTTTTATGGTGATTTGAATTAATAGTATTAGATCAGAAAAAAAATGGAGTGAACTTATGTCGGCGGATTTTGTGTATAAATTATTATTTATCGGAGAAGCCTCTGTCGGAAAGACTACATTAGTGAATCGGTATATTCACGGCGTTTTTAATCAAGATGCGCGTTTAACTATTGGTGTTGATTTTTATTCTAAAAAAGTGAAGCTCCCGAATGGTAAAAAGGTGAAACTGCAGATTTGGGATTTCGGTGGAGAAGAACGTTATCGCTTTTTATTACCCGTATATTCAAAGAAGGCCAATGCCGCTTTTTATCTCTTCGATCTTACTCAAAAAAATACTCTTAATACAATCGAAAATTGGTTGAAAATTGTATATGAAATTGCTGGCAAAATTCCGGTTTTTTTAATCGGCTCCAAAGCGGATCTTGAGACAGGCCGTCAAGTACAATCAGAAGATGCCCTTGAAGTGGCAAAAAAACATGGGTTGCAATCGTATATCGAAATTTCTTCCAAGACAGGTTTTAATATCACAGAATCGTTTAATCTGATAACGCAATTATTGATATTAGAATCGGAAAAAGGTGCACTTCGGAAAGCGGATGAAGATAAAGAAGATACAAAAGATTTCAAATCGTTTGAAGTCGATGATGATTAACATTTGAATAAAAAACGCTTCAAAAGCCAACATCCGATAGCAAGTTGAATGGATGGGCCCGAGGATCCGAGAAATTCTGGAGATATACCTATTTTCAAATTTATTTTTTAAAAATTTAAACTTCTTTTAATTTATTCAATCAGTCGATCTTTTTTTCATTCTCTACAAGACCTAAAAAACAGCATAAATAAATTCAACCCATATTTGGTGAAAGAAGAAATGGTACAAGAGACCCATTGTAAAGCCGTAAAGAACTCCGACAATGATATCCGATAAATAATGTACACCGAGCACCATCCGGGTGTAACCAATATAGAGAGCCATCAAGAAAAGAGGAATCATTATTATTCCACCGTTGAAATAAAAGAGTCCTAAATAACAATAAAGCAAAGCACCGAACGTCGAATGCCCCGAAGGAAATGATGCCCCAACCTCTGCATGGCCTCTGGGAACGATCTCTTCATGAACTTTGAAGGGCCGTTTGCGTCGAACTGCCGATTTGATTATTAAATAGATCGGCATGGTAAACACGTATGCACCCGAAAACGAGGCGAGTTCAAACCATCTCCCAAATAAAATTCCGTATAAAAGAAACACCATCATGATGATCCACCACAATCCGGGACTTCCAAATGTGGTGATTAATTTAAAATAAATTATCTGTGCTTTCTTGCTGTGGTTCGAATACACCTTTATTGCTAGTGTCTTCTCCCAATTGAAATAGTCCCGAATTTTTTGATTTTTTAGGAAATTGGTGGGCCGTTTATTTTCGGGTTCTCTTTGCAGAGGTTCGTTGATTTCGCTCATTGTAATTCTCCGTTTTTTAATAATGATAAATTGCGGGCCATACCGGGCCAGAAAACGGGAAAAGGACCGATAATAGGGAGATCAATTCCTCTTTATCGGTATTTTCGAATTCGCAATCTTCTAAAAGTTCCTGAGGCTCAAAACTTCCGAATATCAAGGCGTAAAATGCTTCATGTTCTATTATAACTTTCGGATACTTATTTTGTTCGATTTCTTTATGTTCACTGATAGAAATCGTATTGTTTTCGATTAGAAAAAGCAATTCCAAGTTCATTTCTTTTATGTTTAGAATAAAATTGAAATTATGATTCTTTCTCGTTGTTTCAAGGCGTCTGATGAATTCCGGTTCGAGTTTTTTTAGAAACGATGGAATATTGATGATATGAAACATGTTTTTTGATGTGAGACTCGTGTACGTTTTTCCTTCACATTTTTCAACAAGGGAGGCCAGATCTTTTCTCTCGGACTGATATGCCCCTTCAATCTGCGTGATAGGAGTGGCATATTTAACCGATTCCATAATCTCTTTTATCATATACGCATCAAGATATCTGGAATGTTCTGTTGACAACAGTTCGTAGATTGTGAATTTGAATCCTTCTTCAGGGCTTTGCAATTTCTCTATTTTATAGAGCATATATGCTATTGCTCGCTGTTTTATTTGTTCTGCAGTGCTTTGGGATTCGGGTTCCGATAGGAGAGCCAATGAAAACCCGTTAGCAAAGAAATAATTTAGATATTGTTCCCAAAACATTTTATTTTTAATGACATTAAAAGTGGTTGGATAAAGAGTTCGATGAATTTGATCGATTTTAATCGAAATATCGATTATTTGGGGAAAATCTTTCACGGATCTTATTATTTTTGTCTTAAAGGCTCGATTTTTATAGGTATCAGCTTCCGATCGAAGATATTTTTCAAGACCATCCGGAGAGATGGTAAAATTACCGAAGCCGAATACTATTTCGAATCCATTTTTCTTATAAAGCATATCGGCGGCAGAATGTAGTACAATTCCATCGAATCCTCTTGCTTCTAAAAATTTTTCGAAATTTTGCAATAATTTTGAAGCATAGCCTTTTCCTCGGGCCGCTCTGTCCGTTCCCATGCCCGTATATCCTGCTAATTTTATGGGAACAAATCCAAATGATGCGACAAATCGGACAGCCATTACAGCCGTCATCGGTTGCCCATCGACAAAGCCTGCCCGAAAATATTCCGGTCCGGGAAGTGGAACATGTTCCAATTGCTTAAAAAATCCTTGTTCTTTGATCTCAATTTCCGGATTCGGCGAAAACGCCTTGGATACCATTTGTTTTACTGTTTGCATATCTTTTTCGCGAACTTCTCGGATTTCCAATTCCATATGCACTGAAAAATTGCCTAAAATAAAAAGATTGCTTATAAATTTTTACGAATCGGCTAATTCTTGATTTGTATTGAATCGACAACATGAAATAAGTGAGGCTTATAATTCTTAACCACCCGCACTTCAACAAGATCCACCTCTTTACCAACAATCCCCGCTGCCGATTTAAAACGCTCAAACATTTCTTGTCCATCTTCTTTATCTACACCTTCATAAAAGATAATGGATCCGGGCTTCGACACGGATAAGGCCGCCGGAATATATTCAACTGGTTCGGGAATTATGCCCATTAATATTTTGTCCGCTTTAATCCCTTTCTGCGATAACTCGGGCACGACCAATTTACAATCTCCATGTATCGGCTCAATAATGGACCCAACCTTGTTCAACTCGATGTTTTGTTTCAGAAATTCAAAGGACACGGGATTAAGTTCTATCGAATATACCTTTTTTGCACCTGAATGCTTTGCAATACCTAACGAAAAATAGCCGATCCCCGCAAACATATCCACAACTACATCATTCTTGACCACTTTTTTAGGAATCCTCTGGCGCTCGTGCATATTCCCTTTGGCAAACATAATTTTGGTAAAATCAAATCTATATTTGACCCCATTTTCCACAATGGTCACGATGGGATCATTAACACCCCATAATAGTTTGAGTCCGGAAGGTTCCCGAAATTGCCCCACGATATCTCCTCTTGTCCAAACCGCTTTCATCGTAGGATATAATTCATGAATTGTTTCGGCAATGAGGGGTTGATATGGATCAAGTTCGGGTTTTAAGCGCAGTATAACATTTTTTTCTAACTCTTGAAATCCTCTAGGTAAAAGATCCATTAGTTCTTGAGGAATTTTACCCTCCAGTTTATTGCTAAGGGCTCCGAAGAATGAAGTCTCGCTTTCGTGTTTCTGCTTGCGGGATTGGTGCTTCATGCTTCTAAAAAGCGATCAGTAGAAAAAAGCTTTGGCTTTTTCAAATCCTTTATTTAAATTAGGCGACACCCGCTATTTTCAAGCGATTTTTTGTTGGCTCGAGCGTAACACTTTTGTTTTGAAGGAAGAAATTAAATATGGCTCTTGAGCCTTATACAGTGTATGGACGTAGAAACTGATTTACGAAATGAAATAAAACGCTTGGAAATGGCTCTTGCTCGGGTGACCAAGGAACGGGACTCATATATCTTCCAATTGGAGAAATTGAGATATAAGATAAAACAGATGGCCGTTCCGCCTTTATTGGTTGCCACCGTTTCACGAGAGGTAGATGATACTTTTATGATCGTGAAAACGCCGAATGGGCAAGAATTCTTGGTTCCCAGTCCTTTTGAGGGTCTGAAACCGGGTGATTCTGTGGGATTGAACCAACAGACACTTGCTATAGTTAAAATAGTGCCCTCTAATGTTGATCAATTTGTTGCGGGTATGGAATTGGATGAAAGACCGAAAGAAACCTATGAAGATATTGGTGGGCTAGTTGATATCATCAAATTAGTCAGAGAGGTTGTTGAATTACCTTTAACAAATCCGGGTATCTTTGAAAAAATGGGTATAGAAGCACCAGGAGGAGTCCTTTTGGAAGGACCTCCGGGAACGGGTAAGACCTTGTTAGCAAGAGCGGTGGCCAATGCTTCGAAAGCCACGTTTATTCGATTGGTCGGAAGTGAGCTGGTTCAGAAATATATCGGGGAAGGTGCAAGATTGGTTAGAGAATTATTCTCGCTTGCCCGTGAAAAGGCCCCGGTGGTGGTCTTTATTGATGAAATTGATGCGATTGCAAGTAAACGAACTCCGGATTCTCAAGTAAGCGATCGAGAAGTCCAAAGGACCTTGATGCAGTTGCTTGCAGAAATGGATGGATTCAAAGCAAACGATGGTGTAAAAATTCTTGCGGCCACAAACCGACCCGATATCTTGGATCCGGCAATCATGAGACCCGGTCGTTTCGATCGTATTATTTCATTCAAATTACCGGAAGCCAAAGGCAGAGAAGAAATCTTAAAGATTCATTCGAGGAAAATGCCCCTTGATAGCAAATTGAATATGAAATTATTGAGCGCAATGACCGATAACATGAGCGGTGCTGACCTTAAGGCAATCTGCACGGAAGCGGGTATGAATGCGATCCGAGCAGAACGCGAAGTGGTGACCGAAGCCGATTTCATCATGGCCATTCAGAAAATGAAACAAAAGAGTGTGGATTGCGCCATCACTGCACCCGTGTATTCATAAAATAGTGTTGTAAAACATTATCTTTTTTCTAATCACTACTTTTTGATTCTTAAACTCGATGTTGTGATAATGATGGAAAAATCACCGAAATTTTCTAAAAGATGCTTAACATGGCGAAGATTAGGTCCTACGATTCGATATGCTTTACATGGCTCACTGAGAATGAAAAATGTAATGAAATCCAAAAAGATCACACCTCAACTTATCGAAAAAATCATGCTGGCCGTGACCGCGGTGAATGGCTGTCGATATTGCTCGTATTTTCATGCAACCATGGCAATACGCAGCGGGTTGGTTTCACAAGATGTTATTGAGATGCTTCAAGGGGATATCGGCGCTTGCACCGAGGAGGAAGCCTATATCTGCGCGTTTGCCCAGCATTGGGCCGAATCCAAAGAAACACCATCACGCGAAATGCTCTTATCTTTGGTAAAAAGATTCGGAATTGACACCGCTAAAGATATTATAGCCCCGATTCAGATGATCACAATGGGCAATCTCTTTGGAAACACGATCGATTCTTTCCTTGCCCGTTTGCAACGAAGAAATCAACAAAAAGGCTCAATCGGCTTGGAATTCCTCATATTTCTTTTTGCATTACCTGTTCTTCCATTTTTGTTGAAGCAAATGGCTTTATCACCAATAATGAAAAAATTGAACTCTTATTAAAGCATCTTCGATCTCGATGCCAATCCAGTCTCTTTGGCCAAATGACGCTTGAGTCCACCATGCGTGATTAATAATTTTTAGTGTATTTTTGTAGAACGAATAAAAGAAAAGTGCATACTCGCTGAATATAAAGTAACTACATACCTCATTCTCTACATCAAATCAAATGATTTTTGTTTTAAGTGATTTTTCTTTTAATGAATTGCAATGGATTCCCGACTTAACTCAGAACAGTTAATTATTCAGAGAAAGCGATTTTTGATAGGAGTTGCTATAATCGCTTTTATATTCAATTTCAGTACCAGAATCGTTGATATTATCCTTGTGAATTTTATCTCGGTTGAACTTGGCGGTCAAGTTGGTTTATATACCTTATTCGTTTCACTCTTTAATTTTGCCAACTTCATAGGATTAACCCCGATTTCTGCGCTAAGCGATAAATTCGGGAGAAAAAAAATCATTGCACTTTCATTGACCGGATATTCGTTCGGCGCCCTAATGTTTTATTTTTCTACCGAATTGTGGCAATTGGTGGTTTTTCGGCTTATACAAGGCTTATCGGTCTTCTATGGTGTCATTTTAGCGCTGATCAATGACTATTTCGAAGAGGGAAAGCGAAATAAACCTCTCGCATTTTTAAGCACGTGTTTAGGGATTGGATTTCTATTTGGGTCCGCTGCGGGTGGATTATTTTTGGAATTTGTTGGGGGCAGGTCTGCGTTTCTTTATATGGGGATTTTGGATTTTTCCATGCTGATTTTTTTAGCGGTATTTGTAAAAGATGCCCGGGCATTGATCCCTCCTCAAGATCGACAACAATATAAACTCAAAGTAAAGGAATCCAGAAAATTATTAATGAAAAATACCGAGTTTAGGATTGCCATGACTCTTCAAGCCCTCAGATGGTGCGGGTTTTCCGCCATTCTGCCTTATCTCACATGGCTCATTTTCAACCATTATAGCGTACCGAATTCATTATCCGGATTTCTTCTTTTTCCTATTGTTCTTTGTTATATCTTTGGATTGGCGATGGCGGGTCGATCGAAACAGCCGGAGAGTATATTAAAAAGGTTTTTCCCGATTCTTACCTTTTCCGCACTTAGTTTTTTAATCTTAGGAATCATCGATTCGATTTTTCTTTTTGTCGTTTTCGGATTACTCTCCGCATTTTGTTTCGGAATACTGCTTACCGCAAACGATAGCTATGCCTCGGATGTGGTGCCCGAAGACATCAGAGGCGAATCGTTAGGGTTTTATAAAACTACGGGTTCCTTCTTCGGGATTATCGGGCCGCTTAGCTCGGGATTTATTGCCGAAAAGGTTGGGTTTCTTGGCCCCTTTGTTTTTATCGCAATTCTTTCTGCGTGCGGGTGGCTTATTTCATTTCTCTTTATAAAATATAGAGCTGAAGCTTTATAATCTTCAAGATCGAAATGGTCTTCATGAAACCGGAAGATCAAAAAGATCGTGTTTTGTCGCACGAAGAACGTAAAGTGTTTGATTTTATCGACCAAGATCCCGTGCTGGAGATCGAGGGTACGACAGAATACCCCGTGATGTATCGTGCATTGGGTACCGAGCCACGATGGCAAC
>CAZUTM010000011.1:9537-15325 GCA_964623665.1 uncultured archaeon | reverse complement strand
ATTTCATTTGCATGAAGATATTCGGTCGGAGCCCGTAGCGGTCGAGAAAACGTTGGAAATAGTGAAAGATAGCGTAAAAAAAATTGCTGGAGATCTCATCAAAAAGGATATTAAAAACATTTTATGTGTTGCATTGCCCACCTCTCAGTTTGTAGCCCAAGCGGCAGGGCCTGCTTTTTGGAAATGGGGTGGTATTGCATCGGAAGACCGCGATAGCGTTGAAGTATTCTGTTACGATAAACCCTATGATTGGGAGCACACCGCTGTGTTTGCATATTCGGGATCGGGCGCTACGTTCGATACGATTGAAGCAACCAAAAAAATGAAGGCAAAAGGGTGTTATTGTGTTGCAGTAACCTCTGTTGCGGGCTCTCCTTTAACGAAAATCTGCGATGAAACTATCGCGTGTGCCGGAGGGTTTGATACCGGCGGATCTGATACCTTCCACTACGCAACCCGTTTGGGTGCAAGTCTCGCCTTAGCTGCTGAATTGGGAATTCAAACCGGAAATACCAAAGAAGATTTGAAATCGATCCAAAAGCAGTTATATGAAGTGCCGAAAAAGATGGCGGAACGATTGGATGCTATCGATGCCCGCTGCAGAAGTATTGCCCGCTATACCAAGAATATGAGAAGTGCGTTGATTGTGGGTGCGGGGCCGAATTTTGGAACGGCCGAAGAAATGGAATTGAAATTCGAAGAAATGGCGCACATCCCGGCAAAGTCAATGGTTCCCACCCGACATCTCCACGGTGCCCTCGGATTAACGGATGAGAAAATTATGACCATTATTTTAAATCCAAAGACAGATGCGCAGAAATGGTTGGACCAAGTAGCCGATACCACCGTATTATTGAAGAGTCCATCGATGGCAATAACATATGACGCCGAGAGAGACTTATCTCTAAAGATGGATTGGGTAATTCGCTGTCCCTACGAAAATGAATTCTTATTCGCCTTATTCGTAGTTCCGGCAATCCAAATGTATCCCTATTATTGCGCGGTGGAGCAAGGCAATATTAATCCGGATTGTCAGCGCTCAAATATTCCGAAACATGCACGCATTTGGGCCAAAGTACTCAAGAGAGGCGGACATTAAATCACCCCAAGGAAGATAGGTGGTCGCACATGAAGGTGGGCATAATAGGTGCTTTGAATTTGGATCTCATTATTCGCGGCGAAGCACCCCGCGATATTGAGCAATTGAAAAATTGGGGCGGATTATCGGAGGTTTCGTGTCTGGTGGCCGGCAGCGTCGGCTATTTATCACAAAATTTTAAAAAATTGGAGTGCGAAGTCAACCTGGTGTCATGCATCACCGATGATGCTTTCGGGTCGATGATACTTTCGACTCTGAACAAAATCGGGATTTCCACAGAATATCTCCTCATTGAACCGGATAAAATATCGGCAATCGGGATCTATATGCTTTTATTCGGCTCCAATAAGCGACCAATCACGTATCGATTACCTACCCATCATGGATGGCCGCCCAACCTAACCGATAAGCAAAAAGATGCTCTTTTAAGTTCGGATCTTATTCATTGCGGCGGTTTTTTGCACTTTTCCGATCTCTGGAATAATGAACTCCCGAAATTGTTCAAGAAGGCGAAAGAACTCGGGAAACTCACAAGCGTGGATCCTCAATTTCCGCTGGAACCGCTTAATCCGCCTTGGAGCAAAGTCCTCGAGCCCTTGCTTGAACACACCGATATCCTATTTCTTGATGAAAATGAAGCGAAAGGTGTAACTGCTGCGGAGAATGTTGAAACCGCTGTTGAACGATTGAAGAAACTAAAAGTACCGATTGTTATTGTAAAAATGGGTGAAAAAGGCGCCGTTCTAATTTCCTCCGATGTGCAGATTCATCAAGATGCATTTCCGCCTTCTCAATTCATTGATAGTATCGGTGCCGGAGATTCCTTCGATACCGGATTCCTCTTTTCGTATTATAAAACAAAAGAATTAAAAAAGAGTATTGAATTTGCTGCACACGTAGCCTCGAAATCGTGTGAAGGTGTAGGCGGCACGAACAGATTTCCGCGCTATAAGGAAGTTCAATCACTTTTTTAATCGAATATTTTCAATCTTCAACCGCATATTTAATAATATATTGCAACCAAAATAATCTATGGGAGAAAACCGATTGTATGGAATCGCTTAACAGAAAATATATTGACCGAACGGTATTTCCAAGACCCCCACTCCTCATTTTCGATGTCGATAACACGCTTATTCATCAGCATAAATCGGGCATCTATTTTACGAATGTATTGAGAGAAACTCTTAATCATTTTTCTATATTTCTCCCCGAAACGGAAAATCTTAATCAACTTTGGGGTGCGGGAAAGAATTATCCCGAAATCCTTAAAAAATGGGGCGTTCAAGAAATTCCCAAATTTTGGCGTGAATTCGATAGACGCGATTATCAATACAGGTCTCAAAAAGCGAAAAATGGAGAATTATATCTTGATGAGAATGCTGTTCGCGTTCTCTCTCGATTGTATATGATGGATTTCGTGTTGGTTGCATACTCTAATTCAAATGCTCCGCTTGCAAATTTCCTTCTTTCATATTTTCAAATCGATAAATTCTTCACAAGGATCCGGGGATTATCTCCCGATAAATTGCCGCATGAATGTAAACCCGAAATCGGCGGACTGAACGAATTAATCGCAGATCTCGGGTATAATCCCTCTTTGGATTCGATCTCAATAATCGGGGATTCGGTGACGGATATCCAAGCCGCCCTTCGCTTGGGATGCCAAGGGTTATTATATGTCGCCAAAAAAGAATATAATATACTCGACATTTACCCCGACCTCAAGCCGGAGCTTAATAGAAGGTTTAAAGTAATTAATAGTTTATTGGAAGTATTCGAAATTCAGCCGTTAAAGTCTGATTTCGGTTATTGGGATAGCGATTCTGAAGGGTTGCCAATCTATCATTATGAGGCGGACCAATATACCTTACCTTCTGCTAAAACCTTCACAACATATGGCTATTCGATTGATCATTTCCATCAAATCGGAAATTCGGAATGGATGGCCACCGTCCACAATGATGGACGCGTTCAATTAATGAACAATGGATATGGTTTTCTTTGGCTCACCGCATTTAATCCAAGATATCCCCAGAAAAATGCGGGTATTTGCTCTATTTTAGATGCAGATTCTCATCATAGGATATTGTCGGATCATATCGATAAGCAGATACTGAATACGTCGAATGTGAACGTGAAACGGATCTTTGGCACGTATTATTTTAGAAAAATCCTTGAAAACGACTCAATTCTTTTAGATCATCAAATTTCAATGCCTCCGATTCCTATCCCCGCAGTGGAATCGAAAATATTCATTAAGAATCTATTATCCGAAAATAAATCATATATTATTCAAGATTCTTGGCCCGTAAACGCTGAGTTCATTGCCAAATCATCAATAGTCATGCTCGGCAACAGAAAGCGATTTGGAAAACCCGCGTTTCTGAATATCATGGGGAATCTCATCAAATACATCCAAAAGATTTTGAAAATGGATACCATTTCGGAGCGAAATAAATGGAAATCGAAGGTAAAATACTGCTTAACAAAAAATATCAGTATAGCCATAAGCGGTCGCACTTTAAACAACATTTCGGAGATCGAACTCTCGTATAAACCGGGAAAAGTTCCTAAAAATTCGGACTCCACAACACCCCAGCCCTTTCCTCCTGTTCTCAAATCTTTATTTATAATCCCGATTACTCAAGATGCCAACTTTGCCGACCCTCCCTCACAGAAAAGAGCTAAAAGCAAAAATCAAAACTTTGATTTCAATACGCAATATAAGGTAGATTTGGGCGCCAATGAATCTTATCAATTGAAAACTCTCATCATATATTGCGAAAGAAAGGAATTGGATTCGATTCTCAATCGCTATCTTTCGATTACGCATGAAAATTGGGGTCGCTTGTGGAACGCCAAATATTTGAAAGTAGATATTCCGGGCAGAGGATGGTTACTGCGCGAATCGATTTGGCATTCTGCATATACAATCGGGTCGATATTCAAGGAGCAATATTTTGGATTTCATAAAATTCCGCAAGGGAGTATATATGCGTTCGGGCACGGATTCGATGGCTCGATTCGCGATTATTCCTTTTACCTTCCCGGGCTCGTGCATCTGGATAAACATTTGTCGCGCGAATTCTTATTATATATCTTTTCGCTTATGCGGGAGGATGGTAGTTTATTGTACGGAACGTTCGGCTATTCCCTTAGAATTCCATTTGTTCATTCCAAAGCCTCCGATCTCTATTTATTTCTATTGTGGGCGTTCACGGAATATTTGTATCTAACTCACGATTATTCTATTTTATCATACGAAATTCCGTATTATCCGGAACCGCCCACTTCTTCCCGAAAACACGGGACCATTCTTCAAAGAATCGAAAAAATCTTTGACTATCTATTATCCGATGCCGTAGGCATTGGAATTCATGGTGCGATTAAAATTAATGATGGAGATTGGAGTGATGGCATCACTTTTCTCGCTCGAAATCGAACAAAGTTCATGAAAGAAGGAGAATCCATTTTCAATACAACTCTGGCTCTTTACGTAATTCCTTCGTTGATGCCATTTTTGAATCAATATTTGCCTCGGATTGCTTTGAAAATGAAAGAATTACTTCCAACTTTGGAAAATAGCGTAGAAAACGCATGGAATGGACGCTGGTTCTACCGCGCTTATGATGGTAAAAGGCCTCCTATCGGAGATAAAGAATTGTTTTTAGAGCACCACGTTTGGCTTCTACTCGCCAATTGTCTCCAAGATAATAAAAATCGTATCCTCATTGAAAATATAAAGGAAAACCTTGAAAATCCAATGCCTTTCGGTCAAAACCTCTTGCACCCGCCGTTAAAATCGGTATTAAACATTTTTCCCAAAGGATGGGACGTAAACGGCGGAATATGGTATTGCATCAACTTTCTGTTATCGATGGGATATTCACAACGCGATCCCATGCATGCAATTGAATCCTTATATCGGAATTCGGTCTCGAATAGATTAAGAACCCATCCGCATATTTGGTATGGGCAATGGACAGGCCCCGATAGTTTTAATGCGCATTATGCGGAGCGACCCGGTGAAGCATTTTATCATCCGCCCACCGCCATGTGTGATTTTCCCGCTTTGAACAACAATCTGCATGCGGGATTCTTGACATGCGTATCATATATCTTCGGCTTCAGAGCAAGCCCGGACTCTTTAATTTTAGATTTGAATAATAAACCGTTCTATAATTTCTCTACACCTCAATATTCCGTTTCATATATGAAAGGAGGGTTGGAACTCCATATAAAAAAAGAATATATTTCCGAAAACTTTAAGATTTCCATAAAAAAGCCGGATTGCATTTCTAAATTCAATTTAAGCACTCCGAAAAATGAAAATATTGAAATAGAACTAACCGAAAATCTTTTACTTTTAACGCTCAAGCATGATCTCAAAAAAGATGTTAATTTAAAATTCGAATTCTTTTAGAAAGATTTAAAATTCGAATTCTTTTAGAAAGATTTAAAATTCGAATTCTTTTAGAAAGATTCGGGAAGCAAACTGTAAGGGAAAAAATCCGCGCGATTTTTTGCAATATAATTTCTCATCTCTTCCTTCAATACCCTTATAAATTAAAATAGCATAGTTGGCATAGAGTAAAATGGAAAACAAAGAAGACCGGAACGTTCGATACGATGGATTTCTTCCTTTGATAGCAATGATGATTTTCATGGTGGCGCTTTCCATTTATG
>CAZUTM010000011.1:0-9527 GCA_964623665.1 uncultured archaeon | reverse complement strand
AGCTCGGTTGCCGGAACCGAAAATCAATATTTCTATGTGTCTTTAATGGTTTCTGCAAGCGGAGTTATGGGTGCCATCGCATTTCTCATTTGGGGTTGTGTTTCGGATAGCTCAAAATCACGATTTGGTAGAAGAAAGCCATTATTGTTCATCGGATCAATTTCAACGGCTGTATTAGTGTTCAGTTTTGGATTATCCACAAATTATTGGTGGCTTTTTATTTGTGACGGATTTTTGATAGCCATCACTTCAAATATGTTCCATATTGCCAATAGGGCCTTGATTCCGGATATTTGGCCGGTTGAAAAACGGGGAAAAGTGAATACTTTCATGTTTATTGGTTCTACGCTGGGCACGGTTTTTGTCTGGGTAATTGCTCTTTCTTTAATTCCGCAAGGGTTGGGTGCGTTTTCTAGAGAACGGCATCAATGGATGTTTGGAGTGGCTGCTATTACTTTGGTGATTGCCGCATTCGCCATCTGGTTTATGGTTAAAGAACCTCCGATCCCGGACCATATTCGACAAATTCATTGGACCCAATCGCTGAAAAACCTTTTTAATTACGCTGAGTTAAAGAAATATCCGGAATTCTTAAAATTATTTGGCGCTTCGCTTATTGTAATCATGGCTAGCAATGCATTTAAGCCCTTTTTGCTGGTGGCACTCCAAAAAATCAATCTCGATAGTCCTTTTATCATTGAGGGAATTGTTTTTGTTGCAATTATGTTTCTTCTGGTGATGTATCTTTTATTCAAGCAATTGGATAAATCTGGTCGCAAACCGATTACTTTACTTTGTCTTATTCTTGCTCCGATCGGATGCTTTATTGTTGGGTTTTCGAGAGGAGAGTTTATTCCGGTAATTCTTGGATTGGGTATCGGATTTCCTTTCATGATGGCTTTAGATATTGCCATAAGCACGTGGACACAAGATCTGTTACCGGAAGAAGAACGGGGCAAATTTTTGGGCATAATCAACATCGGTCGGGCTGCAGGACAAGCGCCCGGGGCATTATTGGCGGGAATTGTAGCCGATAGCTTTTCAAGTACCTTAGGTGTATATGCGGTTTTTATTCTTGCGGCTTTGTTTCTGATTGTTTCAATTCCCGTGTTTTTAAAAGTGGGAGAGACCGTAACCGTTTAATTTTTTTCTCAGTTTTCTTTTCCGAAATAAATGAATAGTTTTGAAACTAAAAACCCGATCTCTTCAATAAAACGCGTCTATTTAGGGAATGGGTATCTCGGTATCGATGTGTCGAGTAATTTTGGCCAAGGATTTGGTATACTCAATCCAAAAAACCAAAATCCAAAGAATTATCTCGGTGGAGTTTATTCCGAATATAAAAATGCACCAATAGGCAGTACAACCACATTATTTTCGCCATTTATCACCCATATCTTGATTCCATTTGTCGACGAACCTCCAAATGAATCATTTTTGCCTTCTAATTTCACTCAAAAATTAAATATTGAAGATGCATCTATTACTACTCGTTATTCGATTGCAACAAAATCCGGAAACGAGATGAAGGTGGAATCAGAGATTTTTTTAAGCCGGGAAATCCCTCAAATCGGTGCTATGCGGTTAGCGATCGAATATAACGGATCCGAGCCATTAAGATTGATGCAACTTTCCAGAAAATCCGAACTAACGAAAATATACAATTTTAACTATGAAACATCCGATATAATTACGATGATTTCCTATACAATCAAAGAGGACCGAAACCCGAACTCTCCGAATTTCAAAATTTCTCAAGGATCGATTCTTGATCTCAGAGATAGCCAAGGAAATAAAGTTAATTTTCGGGTCGAATCTCCGATTATCAATAAATCCGGAATTGGATTTGAAGAAAAAATAGAAATAAAGAGAATTATTAATGTTTCGCAAAAAAAAGTCATTGCAATATTATATTTCTCAATCTGCGATGTGCGAATCGATGCCAATCCTTCCGACCATGTTAATTCATTGCTCATGAAATCTTCTTCGGTTGGTTATTCCGATTTACTTGCTACGCATAAAAAACGCTGGCAAAACGATGTGTATTCGAAAATTTTCAAAGTTTCTAATTCAAATTTACAAAGGTACATCGATGCTGCGTTTTTCCAAATAGGGTGTACGTTTAATCGAGGATGCAATTACTCCGCAGCACCCACCGGAATCAATTGGTTGGGTTGGGAAGGGCATATATTTTGGGATGCGGATTTGTGGATGAATTTGGGTGTTGTATTATGGGCTCCCGATTTTTCGCGCAGCATCACCGAATTCCGAACCGCTCATATCGAATCCGGCAAAATTAATCGAATTAATTATTGTAAAACCTATAAATTCGATTGGATAACTGAAGGAGCAAAAATGCCGTGGCAAGCCGCTTCTTCCGGCTTGGAATGTGCACCTCCGAGATGGGATTTACAAGAACATATCTCCTGCGATGTCATTTTTGGGCAATGGTTATATGTCACGTGCAGCGGAGATATAAACTATCTCGAACATAAAGCGTATCCACTAGTTAAGGAAATCTGTCTCTATTTATCCCAAAGGGTTCGGAAAGAAAAAGATGGAAAATATCATTTTCGAAAGGTCATTCCGGCGGATGAATTTCCGTTTCCGAAAACCGTTGATGACAACGCTTTTACTAATTTATATGTAGTTCGAGCACTTATGATATGCAAGAAATGGTCCGAATTGTTAGGAATTGAATATCCTTCGCTGTGGGATGATATTATTGATAATATGTACTATCCGTTTGATAGAAAAAAGCGCTGGATTCCGGAATTTGAAGGCTACAAAGGTAAAAAAATAAAGCAAGCGGATACCGATCTTCTTGCCTTTCCCTTAGAATATCCGTTTCCTCGGGATATCAAAGAGAACAACATGAGGTATTATTTTAAAAAACTCCCAAAGAATAAAATCATGATGGGTTCTTCCATTTCTGCAACCATCGCAGCCGAACTTGGGCTCCTTGAAGATTCCGAAATGTATTTCATGGATTTACTGCACCATTTTCATGAGGATTCGTTTTTAACCGCATCGGAATCCCCAAATAACGAATGTGCACCCTTCATTACAGGGCTTGGCGGCTTTCTTTTCGCGCTTTCCATGGGTTTTGCCGGAATTAGAATTCGGGAAGATGGTCTCATGATTAATCCAAATATTCCTCAAAGTATTGGAACATTATTTTTGCCTCATATTCAGTTTAGGGATTCGATCCTTTCATTTACGTTGAACTCTGATGGGGGCCTTCACGAACTGGTCATCAAATCGAGTCATTCATCAGATCTGTGCCTTTATTTTCCGATTTCTAAGAATATTATTATTGAGGATGCAGAAATTATCGAAAAGCAAAACGTATCGAATAGTTTCTACGGAAAAATACAGTTCGATCCGATTTTAGAACAAAGGTTTCGAATAAAAATTCAGCCGAATCAAAAAATCCGAATTTCGATAATAAATGCGTGAATACCTTTTGTGTCGATAAATTCTTTTTTTTCCAAAATTTCTCAAAAATTTGAAAGAGATACCTATAAATGTTTAAAATCAATATTGAATTTGAGCTGAATCGAATGGATCTCTCGAATAAACTGCATGAAGATAAGCCCTCCTTAGCGGGGCAACCGAAACAACGGAGTTTACGAGATTATACTCGAGTTCAAATTATGCAGTTAAAAGCCGGTTCTATAATTATCAATATTCGATACTTTGAGCTTGAATACCGCTATTTAATAATGATCCATAAAAATGGCGAATTATATTTCCCGAAATTTACTAAACTCGAAGCAAATACATGCAAATCATTAATGGAAAATCTTTACAAAGAATATGAACATGAATCGCTCCAAGAATTTGTTGGATTGGAAAATCGGCTTCAATTTGAATCGACAATAAAAAAAATTCCGAGTTTCTTTACCGATTGTCCTTAAATATCCTCATTTTTGCTTCATTAGATTTTCAAATTGCTTCTCCCTTTAATTTTTCTCCCTTTCTATTCTTTCCCTTTCTCTTTCTTCGATTTATAGCATTATTTTTAACATGAGGAAATCTTCGATTATAATCGACAATTTTTTATTTATATAGATTCTTAAAAACATATGGGCGATACTATAAAAGAAATCTTTCAAATTCAAAAATTGAATTGAATTGTTCTAATTTATTAATTTTGACCGAATTTAATCAAGTAGAAATTACATTTCAGAGAAATGGGGTTCAAAGAACCATAAAAATTTTTCCGTTATACAAATGGTTGCTTGAGAATTAATTTTTGGTGAAATTGGTAAAGGTGATTTCGACAACGTTGCGGCCCATTTGCACAAGAAGTTCGTGAATGTCTCCGGTCTGAGGAAAGCAATCCAAGATCCAATCTCCTTTCTTCGTTGTAATTTTGCATAAAAACTCATATAATTTAGGGCTTCGAAATTGTTGGATCGCGAATTTTTCATGATTTTTTATAATATCCTCAACAGAGCCGAATTTTTCGGTATCGATGCATAAGGTGTTAGGTGTATAGCCATGGGCGCCTATAGATTCAAACTTTTCAAGGCGTTCATATAAAAATTTTTTAACTCGGGGGATTCCTTCGCTGTTTTTCGGGTGCGTAAAATGAATTCGATTTTCTTCTTCGAGTTTTCTGATGGAATATTCGGGATATCTGAATTTTCTTGTGAGTGTAATCCCATTTTTAAAGACATAAGTAAAACAAGGATTGCCTGACTTTTCGGAGGCGATTAATGGCATGGAGACCCATGGACCTCGAGGATCGTTATCCGGGTTGGAGTAAACCTCTTTGGGAGGTTCTAATTTGTAGAATTTCATGGTTTGGATGTTTTTACAGAATATGATTACCAAATCATACCATTGATTTATCGGTTTGGGATCGGAATTTCGATATTTCTTCCAAATGACCGTTCCAACATGATTATTCTGCCCGAAGATCTCGTCCATTATCAATTTTATTTTGGAATGGTGGGGTTCAATAGAATGAAAGATGATAAATGATTCTTCGGACATGGAAATATATAAACTTCGTAATAATTGATTGCAATAACATAAATAATGCTCGATCGACCATTTCCGGTCGTGAGAACTTTGAAACTCAATGGGCGGGCTGCAAAAAATGGTTTTAATTTTATGCTTCGGTACTATTTGCTTAATTTTTTGTGGGAGATTTTCAAACATTTGCTCCCAATCTTCAAAAATGACCATTCGCTTTCCTTGTAAATTATCCGCTTGGGGTTTTCCTAATGCGGTCGGTGGTTCATTTTGGAAATCTTCATTTTGACTTTTTTCGATTTTATTGGTTTGAAGAACTTTGATGAAGTAATTTGGTTCATGCCTCTGAAAACCGTCATTTTTACCTTTCCAATCAAAAACAATTAATCGCTCTTCTTGTTGTTTGTCTTTTTTTTCTTCTTTTTCTTGAGTCGATTGACTAATCGAATTTTTCAGCTGAAATCGGCAATCATAAACGGCGAAGCCCTTACTCTCTTTATGTTTCAAGGTATTTATTTTTAAAATGCGCTGTTTCGATAATTCGAATGTGGAGGGAGATACTTCTATTCCTATCCATTTTCTGTTCAATTTATGGGCGACAGCTATTGTGGTCCCGGACCCCGAAAAACAATCCATAATCAAATCTCCGGAATCTGTGAACTCAGAGATCAGGTGGGTAAGTAACGATTCCGGCTTAGGCGTGTCGAAAAGGGTTCGATCTCCAAAATATTTCTCAATTTCTTTTGTTGCAATTTGGTTATTTCCGTAAATCTTTGTATCCGTCCATAAGGGGTCAAAAACTACGGATCTTGATATTTTATTTTTGTTTTTCGAATATATGAGAATATAATCGTGAATCGTGGATATCCCCTTAGAAAGATTGGCTTGAGATGACCTTCGTCTCCAAATGATGGTGCCGAGTCTGTTTTCTTCACCGAATATTTCAGACATCAATATGTCAAGGGCTGCGTATTCATTATCATCAAGCTGAACTGCGATTAATCCTGATTCGGAAAGTAATTCTCGCATCAAGATCAAACGGGGTTTCATTATACTGAGCCATTGTGTGTGTTCCAATTTATCATTGAAGTTTCGTATATTCAAACCCGTGTTATATGGCGGATCGATGTAAATGAATTTGATTTTTTGACCGTCATTGTTCTTATCGCGTTCTGCTTTAATCACTTTCATGGCCGGGAGATTATCCCCGAGGATGAGCATATTTTCGCTGGAAATTCCTATTTGTTCGATTTTTTTTAATTCGATGTGCAAATGCGTATCCAATTCTTTTATATTGAGAGAAATGGGTTTTAATGCGTTATTTTTGCGTTCGGGCTGAAATACTGTGGTGATATCATCATTCTTCCATGAAAGGTTCATTGTTTTGATATATTTTTCATGTGATAAAAATCTATCGTGTTTTAAGTGTATTATTTTTACAAATTGAATATTTATTCCAAACTATAGATAATTTACGGACATTTGTTTTGAAAAATCTTGATATATTTGACATTTGATCTTTTGATGTAAAAAAAACCGATCACTTTATATACCCGCTCGTCCATGATATGATCAATTGATCATTAATTTTCAGATCATTGTTTCATTTGTTTCGAATTCTTATGAAATTTCCGACACGCATCTGAAAATTAAATATCAATGCATAAAAAAGGTTGAAAATTATGGCTGATTTCACGTTAGATACTTTGGGTATGAAGTGTCCGATGCCGGTTCTGAAAGCAAAGAAAGTAATCACCGGAATGACTTCTGGTCAAACCCTAGAACTCTTAGCCGATGACATGGGTGCAAAGGCCGATATTCCCGCGTTGTTGAAAAAAACCAATTGTACTCTTGTAGAACTGAAAGAAGAAGGATCAAAATTAAGGTTTCTCATCAAAAAAGATTAAAAAACCTTGAATGGAGTTGTGAAAAAAGTGAAAATCACGTTTCTGATAATGACCGAGTATTTGAAGTATCAAAGTGTATATTCCATGCTGAACATGATTAAAGCGGCACGGGAGAAACAACATACCATTCGAGGAATTTTCCTATTCGGTACTGGCGTTCTGAACATCACTAAAAACATTAAATTGGGAAACACGGTAAAAAACATTCCAAAAATCTTCGAAGAGCTGATACAAAGCGGAATCCCGGTGTATGCATGCCAAACTTGGGCGGATAATTACGGTCTTTTTCCTGAAGTGTCTGTCCCCGGCTCACAAATTGTTGGTCTTGGTGAGCTTTCGGATTTGGTTGCAGAAAGCGATAAAATCGTGGTATTCGGGAGCCGATCGTAAAGAGGTGAAATAAAAAATGAGATCTATTGCGATTCTATGTGATAAAGGTCCTTTTGGAACCAATTCGGCTAATGAAGCAATGAGATTGGGCGCGGGTTTCATGGCCTTGGGTGAGGAGATCAAATGCAAAGTCATTTTCTATGGCGATGGTGTGTATATCATGAAAAAAGGGCTTAATCCTTCTATTATTAACGTTGATTCTATCGAAGACGGCATTGAAATGGCTCAACTTTCGGAACTCCCGATACTTCTTGTAAAAGAGGACATAGAAGAACGCGGCATAAAACAACAAGACCTTGTTGAATACGAAAATCTGGAAATTATAACACGGAATCAGGTTTCCAAGATTCTGCTTGAATTTCCGGCAGCATTCAAGGTGTGAACGATAAAAGGGAGGAACAATAATGGAAAATCTTATTCTATATGGATATAGCGGCTTCAATTCGATTGAGAGAAAGGAGATCACCAAAATTGCTCAAGAAATGCCGGGCTGCTCTCTTGTATTGATGCAAGATGCTGTGTTTGGAACCAATGAAACCGGAAACTTCGTATATGAAGAATTGCTTTCGTGCTGTTCAAAAATATTTTGTTTAAAGGAAGATGCGTTGGCAAGAGGAATGAAAGAAACAGATATCTGTTCCCGGATGCAACTGATCGATTACGGCGGACTCATCGATTTGATCGATAGCTCTAAGCGGCTTATTTCATGGCTCTGATATGTTTTTTTAAAAAAATCAAATCTATCAATAAAACAACAAAACAAAGGTGGAAAATGAATGAAAAAAATGAATTTCATCGTTTCTAGCAATTCTTTCGAGACATTTGCTAAAATGGTGATTTTGGGCACCACGGGCGCGGCCATGGATGTGGAAATGAACTATTTCTTCACATTCTGGGGGCTTTTCTTATTGAAAAAAAATTATAGCCCGAAGGTACAAGCGTTTCCTTGGCCGATGAACAAAATGGGTGCATGGATGTTTAAGAAGAAATTAAAAGGCTACGGCTATGAGGATTTATGGAAAATGGTCGAAGAACAGGTTAAAGATGGAAAAATCAAATTATATCCTTGCGGCATGACAATGGAAATGCTCGGAATTAAGAAGAAAGACCTAGTTCCATTCTGTGAAGAGGCGGTCGGTGCTGCCAAATTCTTCGAACTCTGCGAAGATGCGGATTCTGTTCTTCATATGTAAATCCTAAAAGCGACAATTCGTAATAAACTAAGAAGAAAAAATTTGAATGTTTTTTGGTATTTTCACATTCGAGTTGATTGGAATGGCGAACACGAAAAAAAATGGGAAATCGGAAATTGTTCAATTGGATACGATAGATAGAAAAATTCTCCGGGTTTTACAAGAGGATGGGAAGGCTTCGCTGAGACAAATTGCCGATAAAATCAAGTCGAATGTATCAACGGTAAAAAACCATTATGATGCATTAGTAGAAAAAGGAGTAATCAAAAAGACCACTGCGCTGATCGATTGTTGTAAAATCGGCTATCAAGATATGCTGATTTTCTATCTCCGGGTGAACAATTCGGTTCCAATCGAGGATATTCTTCAACGCTTGGTGGTTACAAGACCTCCTGTTTCTTTTGCTGATGATGGTTCAGAAATTGATGGGAGCACCCATATGTCCGAGGACGACAAATTGCTTTCGCGTATTAATTTTGTCTATATGGTGTCTGGCTCCTTCCCAATAATGGGCATGGCGAAATGTATCAGTAAAGAATCACAAATTGATTTATTAGAGGCCATCAAGCGAATCAATGGTGTTGAAGAAGTGACTACCCAAGTGGTATTAAAACGAATCAAAGAAGACATTCAACTCGAGATTCCTTAATTCATTGTTTTAAACAATAACATTCATCTAGTTGCTCAATTTCGCGCATCCGCTTAATTATTGGGAGTTTTTTGGGTTTGTGCCGAAAAACAACCCAGATCAATAAAAGGAAAAACCAATCGCTAGAAAATGCGATGGAGAAGAGGCGAACAATTTGAGCAATGAAGGACTAAAGAAAAAGCGACAGTATCTAACTGCCGATGATTTTGATAAGCATTATTTCGATGATATTGCCCGTCGTGCTAATATTCTTTCATGTATGCAGTGCGGTACGTGTACGGCCAGTTGCGAATCTGGTCGTTGGACTGCATTCAAAACCCGGTCTATTGTGAGAAAGGTGGTTATGGGGGACTTGACTGCATTAAAAGATCCAGATATTTGGCTGTGCACTACCTGTTATCA
>CAZUTM010000010.1:0-51321 GCA_964623665.1 uncultured archaeon | reverse complement strand
CTTCCACATCAGATTGAAGCGGTTTATGGTTATGTATTAAAGCTTCCCAGAATTCGGTTTTTAACTGCAGACGATCCAGGTACGGGAAAAACAATCATGGCCGGACTTATTATTAAAGAATTAAAACTCCGTAATTTAATTAAACGCATTTTAATTGTGGTTCCAGGCCATTTGAAAGATCAATGGCGTCGTGAATTGGTGGAACGCTTTGAAGAACGCTTTGTATTAATTGATCGAGGACTATTAGATGCCCATTATGGCGAAAATGTCTGGCAAAGAGAGTCTCAGATTATAACATCAATTGATTTTGCCAAACGGGATGAAATCGTGCCCTCGATTGTTGCGAGTACTTTTGATTTAATCATTATTGATGAAGCTCATAAAATGAGCGCTTATCGTTATGGTGATAAATTAGAAAAGACGGGGCGATATAAATTAGGTGAAGCACTCTCAAGAATAACGGAACATTTCCTATTTCTTACTGCCACCCCGCATCGCGGTGATCCAGATAATTTCCGATTATTTTTAGATTTACTCGAACCGGGATTCTTTTCAAGTAATGAGATGTTAGAACAATCCATACAAAACCAAGACAATCCCCTATTCATCCGCCGTGTTAAAGAAGAGTTAAAAGACTTTGATGGAAAACCCTTATTTCTTGCACGGAATGTTTCAACGCGTTCCTATAATCTTGGGGCTCAGTCTCCATCTGAAAAAGAATTATATAACAAGCGCTCAGAATATGTCAACAATCAATACAATAAAGCACTTGGGAAAGATAAAAAACGAAATGTTGCCTTTGCGTTAGTAATTCTACAGCGACGATTTCAGAATACTCTGATAATCAAATGTTAATACAGAATACAATTGAATTTTTAGTAAACGTTTGTTGCTGCATTTGTGCCATCGTTTACTGCGCGGCGGCTCGGATCCGCTCATGATTCTCGAATTATTGAACAATCGAGACAGGCTTCCGAGCGCATGCTGCAGTTCATGGAACAAGCGCAGCAGTCGAAACAAGAATTGCTGATCAAAATATTTTGTGCGCCGCAATCTTACTTATTTTCCTAATACGCGAAATTTGGATCGAATATTTATGGAAACAATAAAAATCTGTGAAAGTAATAGAACATCCTTATCCTTTAATCATATAAAAGACCACCTTACTCAAAACGAGAGGTTTTGTCCTTTGAATGAATTTAGAAATAAATTGGAAGGTGGTATTTATAACATAAATGTCGAGGTAACACGTTTTATTCTATGTAAGATTGAAGAAAATTTCAGAACACGAGAAAACATTACCGATTTATGGAAAAAAGAAAAGGATAAGTATATTTTCACGATTGAACATATATTTCCAAAAGCAGATAAGATTCCTAAGGAATGGGTAAATATGGTTGCTGAAGGCAATTTAATTCATGCTAAAAAAATACAAAGTGAACATGTTCATAAATTGGGGAATTTAACCATATCTGGATACAATCCTAACTTAGCAACACGCTCCTTTGCTGAAAAAATGGAATTAAAGGATTCAAACAGCGCTTTTATTGGTTACAAAAATGGATTCTATCTAAATAGAAATATAGTCAATAAAACCAAATGGACAAAAATAGATTTTGAAGAAGAAACAAAAGAATTAATCGATTTGACATTAAGTTTGTTTAAAATTGATGGAAAGTAAAAAAGATTAGAATTTAGAACTTCTTTTTTTTACAAATTTTTCTTATTTATTAAAAGATAATTGTTTACATGCAACGAGCCATGCTTTACCTTCACTTTCCTTTAATTTATCGCATTCATCATCATACTTTAAATGATCAATACATGCATGTTCCCATTCTTGCCCTTGTGTTCGAGCAAGAAATTTACACGTCTGTAATGAATGAATTGGATCTTTACGGTGTTCAGGACCATGAATATTTGCAGTGCTGTCTAAAATATTACCGACAGATTTTACAATTTTTGGATCATATCCATTTTTCTTTGAATATCTAATATGATCATCACTGTTTGGCATATTAACGAAATAAAAGCAAAACATCAATATAAAACTAATCTAATTCAGTGAAGTCAAAAATTTTCTAGAGAATCTCGAGAAAATCAAAGGATCTTCGGGGGGGAGAACTATCCTTCAGTTTTTAAATAGGCATCACCCCGTTACTAAATTAGTTCCACACGGAACTCATGGTGAAAAAAATGAAGGTTCAAACCAAAAAATTATTTGTCTCTGCATTCCTCTGCCTTATGATTCTGACGGTATATGCTGCGGTCGATACTCTTGCCGTTGGTCCTGTATCAGAAGATGTCAATGGGAATTCTTACAAAGGGAATATGAATGCTGGAGATGAGAAACAATTGAGATTCCGCAACCGATTCCAACTCAAATTAAAAACCAATTGTTCCATCGAAACGGATATCGAAGCGGATGTTGATGGCATCGGAGATCGTGAATTCTCCTTTGAAATTAATACTTCAGCGGGTCAAAAACTCAGCTTGAAGTTCCAAGCAAATAATTCCGAAATGAATATGGGTGAAAACTCACAAATTAAAACCAAGAGTCAAAATAGATTCCGATATCAAGAGAAATTCATGTTCAATGCCTCTTTAAACCAAACCGGTGAACCCTTAAAAGCGAAACTTATGCTGAAAACACAAACCCAAAATGCAAAATGGGCCTATTATGATGAAACAACCTCTGAATGGGTAGAAGTTGAAAGCAGCTATCAAGATGGCTATTTAGTGGCCGAAACTACGCACTTTTCGGTCTGGGCTGTCTTAACCCCCGAATCCGCCGCTGCACCTACCATCGATGGCTACAGTGCACTTTTGGCCTTTGCAGCAATTGGAGTGTTGGGCTTAATCATGAAAATGAAGAAATCCCGAATCGAATAAACTTGCATAAAAAATATTTTTAATTTTTTCTTTTAACATTTGTACAATTCAATTTTATTGTTGGTCGGAGGAAAAAAAATGAAACGCGAATCCCGGTATCTTTTATTGGTGGTAATGCTTATTTCTTTGGTCAGCCAAACTATCTTAGTTGGTCTTTCTGCGGAGGGTCCAAAGTATACTAAAAAGAATATTTCGGGCAACCAATTCAAAGGTTTTTATGATATAAATGATGGAATCACGCAATACAGCTTTGCAAACCGGATGGTGTTCAATTTTTCTTCCGATTCCAATGTATCTCTTGATGTAACATTGGACACTCAGTTGTCAGATTATTATTTTTCGGTTTCTACTGAGCGGCTGCAATCCTCACCCAGCATGCCTGTGTATACAATGAATTCGGTGAAAGAATATGGGCATCCCGCGCAAGGCAAAGCGGGTAGATGGGGGAATTCACAACGCTATGGGCCCCATTCTTCTCAAAATCCGAATTCACAAGAAAATCCGACCGAAACAGATCTCTATTCGATCAGTCCTTATCGACAAATTTATTTCATTGTAGAAGTCCAGAATATTCAGGAAATAAATTATTCCATTTACCTTGATACGAGCATTACAGAATCGCTTGGCTGGGCTTATTATAATCTTCAAAGTGGGGCTTGGTATCTCTTAGACTCGCAAATCGTCGATGGGTGGTTAATTACTTCAATCAACAGTGTAGAAGACTCCGTCATCTTTTCTGCAGATCAGATTATCGTTGCACCCGTGCAAATTGAGCCTGAAACTTCTCCTATCATTAGATTTTTGAAGGAGAATTGGGCGTATTTGTTGATTGGAGCAGTCGCTTTGGTATTTATTTTATTAATGAGCAGTCAGCAATATCGAGATTATCTATTGAATCGGCTACCGATTGTGAACAAAGGAGTTCACCGTCATTTGGAGATGGAAGATGTGTTAGAAAACGAGGTGCGTTCGAAAATCATCGATGTGATTCTCGATAATCCGGGCATTCATTTCAACGAGCTGATGAGATTTTTGGATATATCAGCCGGCCAATTGGCATGGCACTTGGATGTATTGGAAACCTTTCATGTGATTAGAAAAATGAGGGTTGGGCAGTATTTAACGTATTTTCCGTATTTAGAGCATAATCCGATTTCAAAAATCGATTTGCATCTGAGTAAAAGCAAGACCACGCTTGAAATTCTTCAAATCATTAACGACAACCCGGGAATATATCAAAGACAGATTGCAAAAAGGTTGGACTTGAACCACAAAACCGTGAAATACCATATTGATAAATTAATCGAAGTTGGGGCCATCAAAATCGAAGAATCCAATTCGAAGAAGGGCTTATACCCTACCCTTTCACAAAAGGCTTCAGAAGAGTAATAGCCACGAGTGTTTGAAATCTCTGTGGAACACTAATAAACTATATTTGTATAAAAAGCTTTTTTCACTCGAGTATGAAATATGATATTACTTTAGGTGTTGTTTGTTTAGCTCGGAAAACCTTTGATTTCGTAGCCGGCAAACAGATTTTTGATGGCATCAAAGAGGACTTGAAGCGAATCGAACATGTGAATTGGGTGATTATCCCCGAGTTGGTGATAGAGATTGATGAGGCTCTTCAAGCTGCCAAAATTCTAAATGAGAAGCATGTAGATGCGGTAGTGGTAATCAGCGGGACCTTTCATTTGGGCCACCTCGTGCTTTTAATCAACCGCGAGGTTAGAAAGCCAATTTTGTTGTGGGGGCTTCCCGAATTACCTTATGACGGCGGGAAAATCCGCTTGAATTCGGTTTGTGGGGTGAATCTCAATGCTTCCAATTTGTATAAATCCGGTATGCGTTCATATTATGCGATCGTTCAAAATACCATTGATGAGAATTGGATTGATGCGATCCGGATTCAGGTTGCGTTGAAGAATTCGAAAATCGGGATTGTAGGGTATCGTGCCCATGGATTTTTCAATTTGGATATTGATGAATTGGATGTATATCATAAGCTCGGGCTTCTAATTGATCACTACGAGCTTGCAGAGATCTGGAACTTTGAGGCCAAGCCCGAGGATATTGAGATCAGAAAAGGCCAATTAAAAGCGGTATTCGATATTTCCAAACTTTCGGATGCGCAGTTGGAGAAAGTGGCGACTTTGTCGGTGAAATTGAATAATTTTATGAACAAATACAAGTTGGATGCGATTGCGATCCGCTGTTGGCCGGAGTTTGCCGAGAACTTCGGGATTTCTCCTTGCGCTGCCATGTCTTTGCTCCAATCAGAGGGCAAGATAATAACATGTGAAGGGGATATCGGAGGGTCGATTTCTATGGTTGCGCATCGTGCGGTGGGCGGCGAAACGCCGTTTCTTGCGGATTTCTCCCAAGTAAATTTTGAAGAGAATTTTGCGCTGCTTTGGCATTGCGGGGTTGCAGCATGCAATCTAAGAGATGGCAAATGTAATGCAACATTGGATACATATTTTGCAGGAGGGAAAGGTGTCACTGCGGGGTTCGTGATGAAGCCCGGAGATGTTTCGATTTGCAGATTGGATTCCGCCGGACAAGAAATGCGCGTGTATTTACAAAAGGGAATGGGGATCCCGATGGAAAAGCTTCTTTCGGGGACCTATATGAAATGTATCTTCAAGAAACATATCCGAGAAGTCCTTCAAACCCTCATCGAAAACGGCGTTGCGCATCATCTCTCGGTAGTCTATGGCGATTTTATTAAACCATTCGAAATCTTTGCCAAAATTAACGGATGGAGAGTCATTCAATGAGCGGAAATATTGCACTCAAAAGAACCGATACGGGATTCACGCTAAGTTATAAAAATCGCATCATTTTTTCCCATTCATCCAATAATCCTGCTATTGTTCTCGGACAAGGCACTTTCACATTCAAGGACAATCACGGGCTCTATAAATTCAAGGAAAAGGTAATCCAAAAAATTCCTTTGCCAGATCTTGTTGAGGAACAAGCGGAAAAGGTTACGCTTGGCGATAAAAATAAGCGCGTGAAATTAACCATTAGCTTTGAAGAAAATAATGATCGCTTGAAGATGGCGTTCAAATGCACCGATTCTTCTTTCAACCGGTTTTGGTTCCGCTTCAGCGCGGATGCATTTGAAGGGATTTATGGAGGCGGAGAGCAGTTTTCGGAATTGAACCTTAAAGGTAAAAAGTTGCCTTTATGGTGTCAAGAACAAGGAGTTGGCAGAGGAGATCCTTGGTTCTTTACCTTTCTTGCCAATCTCGTTAAAGGGGTAGGCGGTTCGTGGTACACAACCTATCACGCCCAACCAACATTTGTTTCTTCACACGCATATTTTATTCATTCAACGCATACAGCATATTCAGAAGTGGACTTTAGGCGTCCTAATGAATCAACACTCTACGTTTGGGAAATTCCTAAGGAGATCTATGTAGGTGTCTTCGATGATCTTAAAAAAGCGATAGGAAACGTAACCGCGTTATTGGGAAGACAACCCGAATTGCCGGAATGGTGTTACGATGGCGTTTGGCTTGCAATCCAAAAGGGTTCCAACGCGGTTCGGACTCGATTGGCTAAAGCGCTTGAAAAAGGGGTGAAAGTCGCGGCCATTTGGTCGCAAGATTGGCAAGGCACCAGAAAGACCGCATTCGGAACACAACTCATGTGGAATTGGCAATACTCGACCGAGCTGTTTCCGGATATGAAAGAATTCATCGCGGAACTCCGCTCAAAGGGCATCCGTTTTTTAGGCTATTCAAATTCATTTCTCGCTATTGAAAAGAACCTGTATGCAGAGGCCAAAGAGAAAGGCTATTGTGTTAAAAATCGGAATGGAGAAGATTATTATGTCTACGTGACCACATTCCCCGCAGCCATCGTTGATTTAACCAATCCGGAAGCCTATGCATGGCTCAAAAGCGTGCTGAAAAATAATATGATCGGGATCGGCTTAAGTGGTTGGATGGCGGATTTCGGAGAATATTTGCCGCCCGATGCGGTTCTGCATTCGGGAGAAGATGCAGCGTTGGTGCACAACAAATTTCCCGTATTGTGGCAAAAATTGAATTATGAGGCCGTTAAAGAGGCGGGCAAGCTCGGAGAAGTCATCTTTTTCACCCGTGCGGGATTTTCCGAAACTTCGAGATATAGTACATTGATATGGGCTGGTGATCAAGTTCCAACCTTTTCTATCCATGATGGGCTCGCTTCGGTGATTTGTGCCGGGCTCTCTATCGGCTTTTCCGGCGTTGGGTATTATCATAGTGATATCGGAGGCTACACGACCATCGGTCCGTTCAAAAGAGATAAAGAAGTTTTCATGAGATGGGCGGAGCACAGTGCATTCACCGTAGTTATGCGTGGCCACGAGGGGAATCGACCGGAACAGAATTGGCAATTCGACCATGATGAAGAGTGTCTCGAACATCTTGCGAAAATGTCCAAAATCCATGCATCGATGAAATCATACATGATAGAATTATCAAAAGAATATCAGAACACGGGCATACCCCCGATGCGTGCCATGATCATACATTATCAAAAAGATCCCGAGGTACTCAACATGAAATATCAATACATGTTCGGACCGGATTTAATCGTAGCACCGGTTTATAAAAAAAGCCAAATTACTCAAAACGTATATATCCCGAATACGGAGACGGAACATTGGATTCATATTTGGTCGGGAACGGAAATGAAACCGGGATATTCATCCGTAGATGCACCGCTCGGTAAACCCGCAGTTTTTTACCGAAAAGAATCAAAATATGCAGAGCTTTTTGAAAGCTGGAAACCGTATTAAGCCGATATCGTTTAAAACCATAATTATTCTATTTTTTTATTTAATTTATATAAATTGGGAGCAATGATTAAATTTGTAAAGAGCTAACTGAAAATATGGCTCTTGAGCAAAAACTCATACCGAAAACAATAAAACTCTCAATATTTTGGGACTATGAAAACGTTTCATTCAATACAGCGAGCCTTATACAATTTCTAAAAAATATTCCATCCGTAGAACGAAATATCTGCAAAATATACAACTCTTCAAATGAATCCGTTAATTGTATATCATTAAAGCGCGTGTTTGCAGATTGGACAAAAATATCAAAAGAAACCCAAACGGCCATTCGAGACGCGGGATTCGAATTAATTCAAGTGCCGAATACCGGAAGAAACTCAAGCGACAACGGATTGATGCGAAATGCCCGAGAAATCATAAAATTCATTCAACCAAACGTATTTTTATTGATCGCGGTAGATGGTGATTACATAGGGCTGTTGAACGAGCATAAAAAAGCAGGGATTTTTAACGCGTTTATAGGAAGAGAACATTCGGTATCCAGAGATCTCAAAGAAGTCGTTGATCTTTACTATTTCGTTGAGAATGAAGGGAGAATTTTCGAATACACAAAAATAACTCAAGAGTCTGCGATTCAGATTATCGAAAACGCTGTTTCTGATGCATTTGCGGCTCTTAAAAATCTTGAAAAAGAATCAAATGTCGAAACTCAATGTATTTTCGAATTTTTACAATGGAGGGATGCATTTGCGCGCTTGGAAACATTTAAAAATCAAAACCTAGCGTTATATCAGATTATCGGACTTAAAGATGTCTTCGAAATAATGACATATCGATATGGACTCGCACATAATAATAATCATCAATGGGTCTGCTCAAAACCGCTGTTTGCTGAAAAAAATCTTCAAGAAATTTTGATCCAAAATCCCGAATATCACATATCCGAAACCAAAGAAGTTATTTCGAGTTTGTTGCCTCTCGATGAAAAAGAAAGCGAAAGGATATTTAAAGAATTGGCTTGCCCAACTGAAGATACGAAATACGAGAATCTAAAAAAATCGAACACAAATGCCCCCCATAAAATCCCGCATTCAGAAAAACATTTAGAAAACTCTAAACCAAGTCCAAACGCATCAAATATAACTACAAAATCCGTCACAGCAGCGACTATAAATACCCAAAAAGCACGAACCGCGAACGAACCGGAAGAACGGAAGAAGTATTTAGAAACATTGGCTGAAATCATTCTAAAAGCCTTTAGTGTCGAAAAAATCTCCAAGCAAAATAAATTGGCCATATCTTCGATTGATAGTGAATACAAAAAGCATAATCACAATGCTAATTCTATGAATGGCAAAGGGCATTTTAAAAAATTTGGATACTCAAAATTCTCAAAGGCTATCGACGATGCGATTAGTCTTTTGAACCAAAGGCCGAATATAACCAAAAAATTCGCTATGGAAAAAACATCGGAGCAAAATTATATTAAATGTGTTTGACATCAATAAAAATTTCCTTTCCAAATAATACAAAATAGTGGAGAATAAGGGTTGAGAAAATCAACTAAAAAATTTTTTTCAAAACAATCTCGGATGAGCGATATTTCTGCCAAAGATCCAAAAACTTCTTTAGATTTTCCTCGCTCGAGAATATTTTCTTTCTTAATTCCTTTTTATAGCCAAACATCGTTAAAAACTCACGATTCAATCGTTTCAAATAAATACCGTTAAGATCTTCAAATCTACTTTTTTGCTCTGCTGCCTTGATCGATTCGATGGCAAGCTTCCCGGAGATCATTGCATAAGGGATTCCTTTTCCGCTAATAGGATCAACAAACCCTCCGGCATCCCCGACCGCAAACACTCCGTTTTCATATATTTTTGATCGCGCTTCAACGGGAATTAAATGAGCCTTATCTCTCATTTCGGTTCCATTTTTGATTGTTTGTTCGGTCATGGGTAAGCTCCAAAATTTCTGTAATTCTTGCTTTGTATTTTTAATAGTGCTTAAATTATTGCCCCATCCAACCGAAACGGCCTCCGATTTCGGAAATAACCATGCATACCCTAAGGGAACAAGGTTTTTGATGCCGAAGAACAAATGAATTTCTTTATCTCCCAAGATTGATTTGATTTTTTCGGGATTCATTTTTATCTCTTTGGTTATTGTCAATACCAGCGATGTCGAGGGAAATTTTGGCCAATTCAACAACTCCAACGCTTTAGAATACACCCCATCCGCGGCTAATATGAATTTCGCTTTGATATTGCCTTTCGAGGTTTCCAATACATATTGCTCGGTTTCGGGATTCCATTGCTTATTTTCGGTAGGAAGACCTGAAATGCCTTTAAGCGCGCATCGATCAATGCATATCGCACCGGCTTGAACTGCTTGTTCTGTAAGAAAAAGATCCAAATCGCTTCTCCATACCACGGCACCTTTTGCCTTTTTTTCATATCTATCGCCGTCCGTATGATGGAGGACCAATGATTCGATTATTCTTGATATTTTTTGTTCCGGATACCCTATTTCTTCAACCAATTCCCATGCCATCGCGCCTCCGCATGCTTTATACCGGCCTTGCGGCAATAATGATTCTTTTTCTATCAATATGACGCGATATCCATGTTCGGCAGCAGTTTTAGCGGCAAAAGATCCTCCGGGGCCCGCGCCAATAATTGCGATGTCGAATGACTCCGTACCATCGAATTTTAAATTTGGAAAATTTTGATGCGCATTGTTGTTAAGCATTACATATCTGTAAACAAGTAATTTTCGAAAATATTAAAATTATCGCTCAAAAAATTGCACCAATATCCTATCTTAATGCGTTTGGTAAGTCTTTTTACATTGTTTTCTTGACTCATGCACAATTTCCTTCAATTGGGCCAATGCATATTCGATATCTTTCTCAATTGTGAACCTGCTGAGAGACCATCTAAGGCATCCATAGATATCTGGCTCGGCAACTCCACATGCATGCAGAACTGGCGAGACATCTTTAGTTTTGGCCGAGCATGCGCTTCCGGTTGAACAGTAAATTTCCCGTTCGGATAGGGCCTTCAAGATCGCCGCGCCGTTCAGATCTCGAAAACCAAAATTGACAATGTTCGGCAAACGGTGTTCCGAATGGCCGTTAATGAAAGAATTTTCAAGTTTAATGACTTCCTCGATAATCTTTTTACAAAGGGCCCGTTCGCGATTTGGTTCTTGGGGATTTGCGAGAATCAAATCGGCAGCCTTTCCCAACCCTACGATTCCCGGGACGTTTGCGGTGCCCGATCGGAATCCGCGCTCTTGACCGCCCCCAAACGATATGGGTCTTATGTAATTTCGGCCGTTTTTATCTTTTCCTCCGTTTTTTAGATATAATGCACCGATTCCTTTGGGAGCATGAATTTTGTGACCCGAAATCGAAAGCATGTCGATATCCATGCGGTTCACATCAATTTCTATTTTTCCATACGCTTGCACCGCATCGGTATGAAAAAGAATGCCTTTATCCGATGCGTATTCGCCGATTTCATTTATCGGCTGAACGGTTCCGATTTCGTTGTTTGCAGCCATGACGGTAATGAGAATGGTTTCGGGTTTTATACTTTCTTTTAATTGTTCAACATCGATTCGGCCTGTTCGGTCGACCGGAAGATAGATAACGTCGAAACCCATTTCTACTTGAAGATATTTGCACGTATTGGTAACGGCGGGATGTTCAATAGCGCTAGTGATGACATGATTTCCTTTTTGTTTTAACGCTCTTGCCGCACCGATGATTGCTAAATTATCGGATTCGGTGCCTCCGGATGTGAATATTATGTCTTCTGGATCTGCTTTAATCACTTTTGCGACTTTTTCCCGTGCCTTTTCGATAGCACCCTCCGCTACCACAGAAGCAAAATGAATTCCATGAGGGTTTGCGTAGTATTTATCGAAAAAAGCGATTACTTCTTTGACGACCAGCGGATCCACTCTTGTGGTCGCTGCATTGTCTAAATAGACTTCTCGATCTCTGGCGAACATACCTTTGAAGCGGTTGCGGCATTTAAAAGGATATGCGCAATAATGACCACTTTTGCTTATAAAGTCACCACAATTGCGCCGGATGTAAAAGAGTGGGGAGATTCTGTAAATTGATGAAATGGATAAATTATCGCTTCAAAAGCACTCCGAATTCATTGTCGATTTGTAAAACACAAAAATTTAAGTGAGGAAGGTCTCTTATAACATTGTGAACTATTCCGATTTCTTTCCTTATGAACAATATCGAAATGATCAAGAGAGTATCATATCGCAATTATATGAATCCGCAAAAGCGGGCAAGAATTCCATCCTCATCGCTTCAAACGGCACGGGTAAAACAATCATTGCGCTCACCGCACTATTGCCCATCGCTTTGGAAAAGGAATATAAGATTATTTATTGCTGCAGGACTTTCACCCAAAATGCCAGAGTCATAGAAGAATCCAAGGCCATTCTTCGAAAGCTTAAGAAAAGACAATCGGAAGTGCCCAAAGGCTCACCGATTCCGATGACAGCATTTTCAGCGATCAGCATCAGGGGCCGCTCGGAAATGTGCATCCACAAGACGCTTCAAAGGTTGAGCCTTTCGCCCACCGAAGCGATGTCGGCGTGTGCGGATTTGAGAAAAAATAAAAAGTGTTTGTATTTCATGAATCTCGTGAAATTGCGTTCTGAACTTGAAAAAATTGCAGATGATCTCTTGGAAAATCCCATGGATTCTGCGGAACTTATTCAATATGCGTCAAACAAGAAACTTTGTCCCTATTTCCTCACGAAAATCCTCATTGTCAAAGCGGATGTGATTGCGTGCAATTACCAATGGATTTTGAACCCGAACATCCGGGAAAACTTTCTGGAGGGAATCAGCGAACTGGGCAAACTAATTTTGGTGTTCGATGAGTGTCATAATCTCCCGCAAGTGGCTTCGGATATTAATTCGGAGCGAATATCTTTGTTTTCAATAGATTTGGCCATAAAAGATTTGGAAACCTATAAAGGCAGACCGGAAAGCGTGAATATTGTCAGAGTCTCGAAAAAGGTATTTGAAAAATTCACGGAAAATGTTGTGGAAGATGAGGTGAAATTGGATTCAAAGAAGTTTATTAGCGAATTCTTTCGGGAAAGCGGGATTCCGAACTTTGAGGAATTCAAACGTCGGCTCGAATACTTAAACAACGAGGCTAAAGCGATCGTTACGATGAAAGAAGAGGAAGGCAAGCTGGGGAGAGATTATATTAGCGGGATCGTGAATTTTTGGCTTAAGTTTATCACCACAATCGATAATTCGGAATATTTTCATTGCATCCAAAGTACGCCCGGGAAGCGGGGTCCGACACATACCATCTTGGTGAACTCATTGAGTCCGAGGAAAATTACCGATCCGATATTCAGCCAATCCGCCGCCACGCTTTGTATGTCGGGCACAATCAATGCGTACACGTTCCATAACATCTTGGGATTTAATAAATTAGGAAAGATGCTAAAAATCTTGACCATGAAGTATCCTTTTCCAAAAGAGAATGTTTTGGTCTTATTCCAGAGAGGTGTGGATACGAAAGGGGAGAATCGAAATGCTGCGATGTATGAAAAAATCGTTCAGCGCTTGGAAGAAGTGATAGAAAACACTCCGAAAAATGTGGGTATATTCTGTGCATCCTATGTTGTATTAAATGGATTGATTGATGCCGGTATCCGGAGAGTGGCGCAAAGATGCAGTAAGGCATTATTTATCGAAGAAGCGGGTTCAAACGCATCGGAAAATGATATAATGATTGAGCAATATAAGGAAAAGTCAAAGGAAAATGGTGCCGTATTGCTCGGTGTTGCGGGCGGTCGAAATTCCGAGGGTGAGGATTTTCCGGGCGATTATATGAATGCGGTCTGTATCGTAGGTATTCCATTTCAAAAACCGGTGCCGAGTTTGGAAGCGATGATCAATTATTATGAGTCCCTTTTCCCGAAAAATGGCCGTATGTTTGCCTATATTGTGCCGGCATTCGAAAAAAGCAATCAAGCTTGCGGTCGGCCTATCCGAAGAATGGATGATAAAGGGGCTGTAATTCTCATGGATGATCGATTTATCAATTATGGTGATCTCTTATCGTTATGGATTCAAGAGAATTTCAGAGAAGTTCAAGATGGTCGCGGGATTATTGGGTCAATGTTAAAGCAGTTTTTTAAAAATTATTCAAAATCCGATAACATTGCAAGATAATAAAATGGTTTTTTTTCAATCAACGGCATCACTAAGCATGGCTATTCGAATTTTAACGTACGGTGATTCTCTGACCGAAGGGAGGTCTTATAAATCGGTGTTATCGAGATCGCCCAGAATGCCTTTTACTTATCAATCGAAACTCTACGAAGAGTTGGAAAAAGCGGGATTCGATGTTGAAATCGTAAATGAAGGGATTGGAGGGCAAGTTGCGGGAGAAATCGCGAAACGGGTCGAATCTATCGGCGAGACCGATTATCTTATCATTACCGCGGGAACGAATGATTGTTGGAGATGGAGCGACGCTTTTCTCGGAACCCCTGAGCGTGAGGAGTTTCTAGAAGAACTGGTCGAAGATACCTTTTCTGTGGTAAAAGATGCAGTTATGAAAATTAAGAGCAAAGTTCGTGCTAAGATAATCATTGTCAGTATTCCGCCCGTTCGTAATACTCCCGAAAAAAATCTTCCGAAGAGCATGTTATCAACCATAAAACGAATTAATCAAAAATATAACGCGTTTTGCAATGAAAATGGCTTAATTTATTGCGATCTATTTTTGACGATGATAGATTCGGAAGGCTATCTAAAAGATTCACTTCATTCCGGTGATGGTGTTCATTTTTCAATTGAAGGTAATTCGGTGTTCGGAGCAACCGTTGCCACATGCTTAAAAACGCTGTTAAAACAATAATTCAATTCGTTCAAGCGATTTTTTATTCGTTCTTCTTCTTATTTTCAATTCACCCGAATGATCCATAAATTGATTTCATGGAAACTTCATGAAGTGGGATTTTTATATCCAAATTTGGAAAAGGGAAGTATGAAATGGGTAGTGGATGCTCAAGGAAATTATTATTCAATTGAATTTTTATTTCGAGACCATTCCGATTGGTTTATAGGCAGTAGCATCGAAAGAAGTCAAATAAATCAATCGAATCCGGAGTTCCAAGAATTTTTATCAACATTAAAAACTCCTTGTTGTAAAAGCGGCGTTTCCGTAGTTTGGAGCCGAACAGGGCTTAAAAAACCTTATTTTCGGCATATTAAATTGGAAGGGTGCCCTTATGCATTGAATTCAGAATATCTTTCCGATATTCATTGGGAAATCGTTGATTTTATGGAAGATCTCTTTCGCTTGCCACATAACTTTTCTCAGATTCGTAAATTTAGGGGCTTGAAATTAAGAGAAAAGCTGAAACTGGCGCTCGGAAAGGGAAAATTTCTGCGAGAAATTATCATGAGGGCATTTGGGCATGAAAAACGAACAGATATAATCTATAAAGGCTATGCAATTGAAGTCCAATGCTCACCAATATCCGAGCAAGAAGTTAAGCTCCGGGAAAAAGTATATTCAAAATTTGGTCTCAAAACCCTATGGATTTTAGGGTTCCCAGAATCGGCGCAAAACCGAGTGCACCTAACTATCCCTGATGAAATTGATCTTAGGAAAAAAATTGAAATGAAGAAATATCAATTCAAATATCAACCATTCTTCAAAAAAATATATTTTAAACATGAATTCGGGGAAATATACAATCAAAACACTGAATACGAACAATTTAAATCCGGAACACATGATGATACCTTGCAAAACAATGATGCAAAAATAACCCCCGATAAAAAACCTCAAAAAAAAACAATCGATGAAATTTTACACAGCGAAAGCAATATGGATCTTCAAACAAGAAATAATAACGATGTAGAAACGTCATTGATGTTTAAAGGATTGAAAATTGAAAAATGGCGGGTGTGGCTTCTCGAACATTCCACGGTCATCGGTATCTATTACAAAGGGCGCTTGCATTTCGATTTCGATATCTTTCCATGGTATTTTGAATTACCAGTTCAGCTGAAATATCCATATCGAAAAGAGTTTTTATTGGCTCTGAGAACTGCTGAACTGCATTCCATTTTAACTGAATAAGGCGTTTTTTGCTGTTTTTCTCCTTGATCTGTTGAAAGCATGTAAGTTATATTGCAAAACCCAAAAAACAATGAATGATTCCATTGAATCTTCTCTTGCTACAATTATTCAACAAATGCGAAACAATATAATTTCAAAAAACCATTTTAAGGTGATGAAAAAGAAAATTTGGGTATTTACATTTGAGTATAACGGAATAGTCAAGGTTGGGGGCCTGGGAGAAGTGCCTCCCAACCAATCTCGTAATATCGCCAAAGATCCGAACTTTGAAGTCACCGTTTTTATGCCAAGTCATGGGACCGTTGGAAAATTGAAGGACAAACTTGGTCTGAAGGATATCGGATTGAGATTCACCGGGTATGTATCGCCCGCACCTTTGGGTTTGTCGTTCATGACTCCAATCATTTCCGGAACATTTTCAAAATTCGGGATCCCTTCACAAGAAGGCTATTACGAACTTAGCCTTTACAAAGGCAGTTTGGATGGGGTCAATATTATATTAATTCATGGTGAAAATGAATTTGCTTCAAAAATGTTAAATGATCCCATAGTATATGGCCCGAATTCAATGAACGGCAAATTTGCATTATTTTCCTTTGCAATTAAACAATATGTTTCATATCTTTTAGCTAATAAACCCGAGGAAATTCCGCAGCTCGTTCATGTTCATGATCATCATCCGCTCTGTGGATTCATTGCAATGAAGCAAGAATTGAATAAAGCGGGTAGAGATGTCCGGTCTGTTATTATGATGCATCTCTTAACTTGGCCTCGACGATCATTGCAATTTATTTATGCTTGCGGCGTTGAAAATTATCCGATCAGTATAACTCTCCAAGGACAAAAACACACAAAATCAATCGAAGAAATATATTATCTCGCGAAGGGATATGATCACGAAGAACCGACTTTAGAGAAATTTGGTTGCATCCTTTGTGATAAAGTATTATCGGTATCTGAAAATTATCTTAACTCCGATGTAATACCCAATTGTGGATGGGATTTGATTAGATCTAAAAGCGATTTCACATGGAATGGCTGCGATTGGAATTATGAACAAATGCGAAATTCGGTCATCTCCAAATTTTCCGATTATTTTGATGAACGATCCACTCAATTGGATTTTAGGAAAATCTTTTTGACGAAACTCATTGGAAACCTTCCGGATAATGAACCCATCATTGAAAGCGATGTAATCAAAGATATAATTAAAGAGCAATTCACACATCTCCCCTATCATCAAGATGGAAAGGTAGACTCCTTTTCGGATGATGGTCCGATGATTTTAATGACGGGAAGAGTCTCAAATCAAAAGGGAATTGATACCTTTCTTCATGCCGTTCCATACGTAATTGAAAAATTCCCGAATGTAAAAATTGTAATGTTATTGGTGCCCTCCGAATATGAGGTCTCATTAATGAGATATATCTGCTATGAAGCCAAGAAATATCCGAATAACTATCGAGTAATCTTTGGGCCTATTCGATCGGTCTATTTTCTCGCTCACTTGGCGGCAGATGTATATGCTTCTCCCTCCCATTGGGAACCATTCGGAATCAATGCGCTCGAAGCAATGGCATCTCGCATTCCCGTAGTAGGAACATATGTTGGAGGATTGAAAGAATCAATTATACACCTTGAAGACAACCCAGATACAGGTACCGGCTTGTTATGCCCAGCGCGAGATTCCGAAGCGTTGAAATACGCGTTAGTGTCATTACTCTCTTGTATGATGATAACAGAAAACCTTAAAGTTAAAGAATTACCGAGAGAAGATCCTTCAATCAATACCTTATATTCGAATATCGTTCATTATCGATTAAAATCTAAAATGGAGGCCGACCCCCTTTTTGCGATAAAAATCCGCGCATCTTGTGAATACCGGGTTGATTCTTTATTCCGCTGGGACAAAGTTACCGCAAAATTAAAAGAAATTTACCAAAAATTAATTGAGAGTCCCTAAACTCGACTTTTTTTTTACTTTAAAGGACTGGCCCCGTCTTTCTTTATTAAGAGGAAATTATTAGTTCTTTGATTTTCCGCTCGTTTTTTTCTTGCTTTTTGGGGTTTCCACGACTATTTCTTTCTTTTCGGTGCCTTTCTCTTCATCCGTCATCGTTTCCTCTTCCGAATAACACCATGCGTTATGACACTCCTTAGAGCAAAACTTGAGGATTTCCGGTTGTTGGTGCTTGTTTCGATGCAAAACGGGTCTATGAGAAAGTGATTTTTTGCACCAATAACAATGTTTCTGATCGGACGCTAAAGCAAGATCCGAATTCCTTTCTTCATACCCAGAGCGCTTCATTCTACCCAATTAAAAGCCTCAAATCCTATAATCCAGCAAGCTTTATATACCCTCTTTTCTCAACTTTCTATACTTTCAAATCAGTAAAATAAGCCTCGCTGATAGCAGCTAAGCGCTAGGGACATTGAATAATCGAAAATTTGGGCTATCGCGGGCACCAATATTGGTTCTAACCCATTTTTCATCATCGAATAACCCCGAAGTTTTTGCATCAAAAAGATTTTTCGAAGATTTTCCACTAAAACAGGCAAAAACATCACCGAAATAGCAATGACCGTGGATAGCGCGGGACTCAGACCGAAAAATCTGAAAATCCGAATCACCTCAATCATCGAAACCTTTTTAATAAAAATATATGACACCAGAACCATGAAATATAAAGAAATATAGTAATTCATTGCATATATGAATGCAGTATCAAACCGGGAATCCACAAAATAGAAAATTAATATGAGACCAGGGATTTGCAGAGTAAGACCAATGAATAATGACCTAAAAAACCCTATATCCAATCTTAAAAAGAAATAAAATAACACCATTGCAACCAGAAAGACCGTGCGAAAAATTAGGTTTTCATATCTAAAAAAAAGAAGATAAGAACCGAGATACAGCACCGAATATACCAGCGTTTTAACCAATTTTTTATCGATTTTTTTCCATTCACGAATTTTATTTTTTTGTTCGGTATGGCACATTTCTTGAAGTATAACTTCTTTCTGGTCCACATTTGATGCACTTTTATCAGTTTCCATAAAATTCACTTCTTTAATTTCCCCTTATTCTTCTTTATTTTTCACAAAATCGCTTGCAGATTCCATTATATATAGAATTCTTTTTTCCATGAAATCCGTTGGGTTGTTTCTGTAAACTCGGAAATCGGCCCGAATTTATACCCTTTTTTTCCTAGGTATAGCGCTTTATCCGCAATTTGAACGGCAAAATTTGCATCATGTCCGATGACAATAAAGGAAATGCACTCCTCCGCTTTCAGTTTTTGTATCACGGAAATTAATTTTTCTTCACTTTTCAAATCTAAATGAAGATTCGGCTCATCTAAAATAATAATTTCGGGTCGTGTTGCTAAAACCATGGCAAGAGAAACCAATTGTTTTTGTCCGGAGGATAGATTTTGCGGAGGCCGATCCCGAAGCGCAGAAATACCCAGAAATTCCAGTACATTTTCCACATTCGTTTTTGGAAGCCCATAATTTCGAACTGCAAACATGATCTCCTCAAACACGCTTTGCGTAAACATATAACTTTCCGGGTTCGGCATCATCATCCCTATTCTTTGATTTAACTCCTCGAAGCTATACTTCTTTAGAGGTTTATCGTGAAAAAAAATCGAGCCCTTGATCTCACCCTTCATTATCATTGGGATGATTCTTTTTATAAGATACGCCAAGGTGGTTTTTCCGGCCCCAGATTCTCCAAGCACTGCAAGGGACTCCCCTTTTTTCAACTCAAAGTTCAAATGTTCAAAAATGGGCTGACTATTTGGAAAAGAAAAGCCCAAATCTTCGATCTTAAGCACACTCATTAAAAAGCTTTGAAGAATATAAGAAATTCGCCACTTATTAAAAAGAAGATAAACGGGAAGGCTTATAAAAAACAAAAACTATTGTTAAATCATGCCAATGCCATCAGATGTGTTGCATCCAACAAACTCTGCTGAATTTGATAAAATCATGGCTGATTATCCAAAAGGATATCTATTTGTGGATGTATATACCGATTGGTGCGGTCCATGCAAGCGATTCGCACCGATATTCAAAGAAATCCAATCGATGTACAAAGATAAAGCCGTATTCGTAAAACTAAACCTAGAAGAAGCAAGAGAAATAGGCGAACGTTACAAGATAACCGCTATTCCAACACTCCTTTTCTTTAAGGATGGCCAAATGGTTAAACAAGTCGTTGGTGCCATGCCCAAAGGGGAATATATTAACACGATTGAAAAAATAATGTCATAAGTGTCTTTTCCAAAATCGTTCATTTTTTGTCTTCTTTATTTTTCTTTTATAATTAATCTTTGAGTCGAGATTCCAAAAATCTCGAAGCCATGTGTTTCGGACTGCAAATCCAAAAAATTATACTAGCAAACTTTATAAACGAACGAATAAATATAAAAGAAGGAAAAGGTGATTAAAATGGTACTATTCGAATACGGCGATTATACAAGCGAATACGAAAAGCCGGATAATCTGGTAGAAATATTTGAGAATTCCGCTAAAAAATTCGCCAATAAACCTTTTATCGGTGAAAAGGACAAAAATGGAGTATACCAATGGGTAACTTACGGCTACATTAAACAAAGAGCGGATAATCTTCGAGGTGGCTTGGCCAAGATAGGAATTAAAAAAGGAGACATGGTAGGAATCATCGCAAATAACAGAAAAGAATGGTTTATCTGCGAAAACGCAACACACGGATTAGGTGCGGTATTTGTACCGATGTACGAAAAAGAATTGCTCACCATGTGGCACTATATCGTTAAAGATGCCGAAATCAAAATTTTATTTGTTGCTCGGGAAGATATCTATGAAAAAGTCAAACATTTCAAGAGCGAAATTCCTACTCTTAAGGAGATTTACATTATCGAAAAAGAAGGAAAAGGATCGATGGCAGAATTGGAAGAGCTTGGAAAGCAAAATCCCATTCCGCCTATATTTCCCGCACCGACCGATTGGGCAAATATTCTTTATACATCCGGGACAACGGGTGAACCGAAGGGTGTGATCTTGAGTCACGGCAATCAAACGGCTAATATGCATTCCGGGCTAAAATGGTTTAAAACCCTTCTCAATGCGAATTCACGTTCGATAGCAATGCTTCCATGGGCGCATAGTTTTGGTATTACGGTGGAACTCCATGCTTTCATGTCTCAAGGTGCACAGCTTGGACTGTTGGGCTCTGTCGAAACGATCCTCGAAGATTTTCTAAAAGTACAACCTACCTTCTTGGTGACCGTACCCCGCGTGTTCAACAAAGTGTATAATGGTGTCTGGGCGTTGATGCGAAAAGAAGGCGGAACGAAACTAAAATTGTTCGAAGAAGCTGTTCGACTTGCTAAATTAAAACGCGAAACGGGTAAATCATCGTTTAAACTGAAAATTTTAGATAAATTGGTATTTGGAAAGATACGAAAGAAATTCGGAGGAAGAATGATCGGTGCAATGACAGGATCTGCACCCATGAATATTGAAGTGGCAAATTTCTTCTTTGACATCAAGATTCCCGTTTACGATTGTTATGGATTGACCGAATCTTCCCCCGGAATCACTATGAATTCGCCCGAAGCGGGTTGGAAACTCGGTACAGTCGGAAGACCTATGCCCGGTACAAAAATAATCATAGATCGCTCAAGAACGGGAGAAGATTACCAAGATGGTGAGATATTAGCATTTGGACCGCAAATCATGGTTGGATATCATAAAAAACCCGACAAAACAAAAGAAGTCATCGTAGAAATGAACGGAATGCGAGGCCTAAGAACCGGAGACAAAGGTTGGCTTGATGATGATGGATATTTGCACATCTCGGGAAGATTCAAAGAAGAATACAAACTCGAAAATGGCAAATACGTGCATCCAGAAGCCATTCAAAATGAGATGAAACTCATCCCGTACGTTCTAAACTCTTTCATATACGGAGAAGGAAAACCATATAATGTAGCACTCGTAGTTTTGGATAAGAATCCGATAAAAGATTTTATTAAAAACGTCAAGCTCTCGGTTACATACGAAGAGTTATTTGATGATAAAAATCCAGCAAGCAAAGAAGTTAAAGAACTCTTGGCGCTCGATATCCAAAATCATTTGAGAAAAACATTCGGCGGATATGAAATTCCGAGAAAATTTGTTTTTATAGATGAAGATTTCTCTTTAGATTCCGGAACAATGACCCAAACCATGAAACTGAAGCGACAAAAGATAATGGAAAAATATGGTGAGCGACTTCTCGCACTCTATAAATAAAAGTTCCCGGACTCGCACACATACTCCTAAAATTTTTTGTTTAATTAATAATCTCGTTTTTGTCTTTTCCCTTTCTTCAAATTAATAAATGCATTCTTCGTAAAGACCGAAAACTCACAATATTTTTTGTGGGACTGCTTTTCTCAAATAAATTTATTGGAAACTTTTTATTAAATGCAAGACTTTGTAAAGATGCTTAAAAAAGTAGTGGTTTTCATGGTTTTATTTGAATACGGAGAATATAAAAACGAATACGAAAAACCCGATAATTTGGTTGAGATGTTCGAAATTTCGGTTAAAAAATTCGCAAATAAACCTTTTATCGGTGAAAAAGATGAAAGTGGTATGTACCAATGGGTAACTTACGGCTACATCAAAAATCGTGTCGATAATTTACGAGCGGGAATGGCAAAAATCGGAATAAAGAAAGGAGACATGGTTGGAATCATCGCAAATAACAGAAAAGAATGGCTAATTTGCGAACTTGCGGCACATGGACTGGGTGCAATATATGTACCGATGTACGAAAAAGAATTGCTTAGCATGTGGAAATATATTGTGAAAGATGCCGAAATCAAAATTTTATTTGTAGCCCGGGAAGACATCTATGAAAAAGTGAAACATTTCAAGACCGAAATTCCTACTCTTAAGGAGATTTACATCATCGAAAAAGAGGGTCAAGGATCGATGTCAGCTTTGGAAGAACTAGGAAAGCAAAGCCCTATTTCTCCTATCTTTCCGGCACCGACCGATTGGGGAAACATTCTATATACTTCGGGGACTACGGGTGAACCCAAGGGTGTTGTGTTAAGTCACGGCAATCAAACCCAAGACATTCACGCCGGACTCCGATGGATGACTTCCATGGTAAATGAAAATGCGCGCTCGATCGCTATGCTTCCATGGGCCCACAGTTTCGGAATGACCGTAGAACTCCATGTATTCATGCGACAAGGCGGTTCTCTAGGCTTAATCGGCAGTATTGAAACCCTTCTTGAAGATTTTGCAAAAGTCCAACCTACATTTCTTTTAACGGTGCCTCGTGTGTTTAATAAGGTGTACAATGGGGTATGGGCGCTAATGAAGAAGGAAGGCGGGACTAAGCAAAAATTATTTGAAGAGGCTGTCCATCTCGCAAAATTAAAACGTGAAACGGGTAAATCCTCGTTTAAACTCAAAATTTTAGATAAGGTGGTGTTTGGAAAACTGAGAAAGAAATTCGGAGGCCGGTTAAAAGGAGCAGTCACGGGTTCTGCACCCATGAACAAAGATATCGCCAATTTCTTTTTTGACATCGGGATTCCAATTTACGATTGCTATGGATTAACCGAATCCTCTCCGGGTTTAACGATGAATTCACCCGAAGCGGGGGTCAAACTCGGAAGTGTAGGTAAGCCGATTTATGGCACCAAAATTGTAATAGATCGTTCCAGAACCGGTGAGCAATATCAAGATGGTGAAATTTTAGCATTCGGGCCACAAATCATGGTTGAATATTATAAAAAACCCGAAAAAACAAAAGAAGTCATCGTAGAAATGAACGGAATGCGGGGCCTAAGAACCGGAGACAAAGGTTGGCTTGATGATGATGGATATTTGCACATCTCGGGAAGATTCAAAGAAGAATACAAACTTGAAAATGGCAAATACGTGCATCCCGAAGCCATTCAAAATGAAATGAAACTCATCCCGTACATACTAAATGCGTTCGTATATGGAGAAGGAAAACCATATAATGTAGCGCTCGTGGTTTTGGACAAAAATCCGATCAAGGAATTCATTCAAAATGTGAATTTATCTGTTACATTTGAAGAATTACTTGATGAAAACAACCCTATCAATACTAAAGTCAAAGAACTTCTCTCTCTTGATATACAGAATCATCTCAGCAAAACATTCGGCGGATACGAAGTGCCGAGAAAATTTGTGTTTATAGAAGAAGATTTCTCTTTGGATTCCGGAACAATGACCCAGACAATGAAAGTGAAGCGGCTTAAAATCATGGAAAAATACGGCGTTCGGCTTCTCGCTTTGTATGAAAAAGATTAATACTATTTTGATGAAATTTAAGAAGAATTGTTCCAAAAAACCTCTCTTTTTTTATTACGTTGTTCTCTCTGACCGAAGTGGATAGAGTTTCTTTCGATCGCACATTTCTCCGCCATATGCACCCGCTGCTGCACAGACAAGGATTGCGAGCGGCGCAAATACTAATAATATTAATGCAGCGGCTGGAGCCATCATTCCAATCAAAATGAACACCATTATATAGAACCAAATCCCCGCTTTCTTACCCGCTGATTTCGTGCCCGCAACATACCCGGAAACATACGCAGACAACGATAACCCGATAGTTTGGAAAAGGATCAAAGATACCACGGTAATAAATTGATCATTGAAGAGTCCAAGACTCGCGAAGACGATAATATACGCAATTGCTAACCCAATTAAGGTAAAAACCCCAGCGAATAAGCCTCGAATCATTGTTGATTTGTTTCTGACTTTATCTCTGTTCTTTAATAATATTTTCAGTTCATCATCGAAATCCTTGTATTTATCGAGGTGATTTGGACAAGACTTTAAAACATCCGCTTTTAATTCTATAAATCGATGTGCAATTTCCGCCAATATTTTGTCCAAGAGAATATTGTTGTCCATTGCATCCGAAATCGCCACAAATAAAAGAGATGTTTCTTTTTCTATATAAAATACGAGTTTTTTTTCGTTCCGAATTTGAATCGTGGATAAGCCTGATTTGAATGTCTCTTGTGCAAAAGAACCGATTGCTGTGAGAAATCCGGATAGCATCTGACTATCGATAGCCATTTCATTCGTTAAAGAATATTCGTAGATACACATTCCGCAATTGATTACAAAAATCTTCTCAATCATAAAATCTAATACTTATTGGGCCGGAATCTTTTTATTTTTTATCCTACAGATGGATCTGAATAGAAAATCATCAAAATCATGGGAAAAAAAGGATTAATGATGGGGTTCATAAAAATAACGATTATACTTGGTTTTGAATGATTCTGCAACCTCATCACAAGTCGGACAGATGAACTCGTAACCATTTTCGATGCATTCATAGGTAACCGGAATTGCTCCGAGAACTTCTCCATCCACTTGACAAATATACGAATGTTTTTCGTTGAAACTTTCATCCTTAACCATTTCAATTCGCACTTTTTTACTTACGTATTCCAACACATTCGGGTGAGGTGTTAAGGAAGCATCATACATTTTGTTAAAGTCGATCAGTAATTTCATTTTACCCATTTGTACTATCGTTATATGGAACTTTCCATCATGAACTTTGGCATTATTGCAGATGTACATCATTCCTCCATAGCTCGGACCATTTCCTACGGCAACAAGATTACATTCGATTTCAAATGATTGATCGTCAAGAATCACCCGAACTTTGCGATTTTTCCACGAGGAAATCGTACGAATTACCGAAGCGATATAATTCCATGTACCCGGAAGCCATTTTTTACCTTCGTTGGTTCGCTTTGTTACGAGCGCGTCAAAGCCTTGACTACCGATGCCTAGAAAATAGCGTTCCACTCCGCTATCGGTTTTCGCAAACCCAATATCGAATTTATTGGTATTATGCTCCGCAAGTATTTCGCAAGCCCGTTTTATATCTGATCTAACACCGATTGCAGCCGGAATATCGTTTCCCGAGCCCATAGGGATAAACCCGCACAGTGCGCCCGTTTTCGAAATGATTACTCCGTGCATCACTTCATTACACGTGCCGTCTCCGCCAGCGGCAATCACGGAAAATCCATCTTTGGCGCATTGAGTGGCGAGTTCGATTGCATGTCCGGGATATTCGCTTTTAAAAAGTGTATATTTTATGTTCAAATCGTTCAAACACTTTTCCGCAAGGGCTATCCCCTTCTTTGATTTTCCCGCGGCACTCTGTGGGTTGTATATAATCGCATAGTCCGAAATCGTTTCCACCTTCTTTGTAATCCTTGATAACCTATCATTATTTCTCCAAGATAGTTTCCTTAATTGAAGTTCCGAAATGAGTGGCTCCCGGGCCGATGTGAACCAAGATCGAATCTCCAGGTTTTAGGTTGACCACGGATATCGGTTTTCCATCCGCTTTGACAAGCCTAATGGTCTCTGCATTTTGATGAATACTTTTAATAACTACTGGTTTTTCGGTTTTCGTTTTAACTTCAAAGAGAAGCATTGGTCTCGTTTCGATTTTTACTCTGCCTACTGACACAATCCTCGTATGCCCATCCGCACCAACTACCAACACACGATCTCCCGCTTTTACTTCCGAAAGATATTTGGTTCTGGTAGCGATTGAGCCATCCGCTTTAAATTCTGGAACGAGGAGGTATGCCGAAACATCGCTACAATTTACCCGAAAAGGTCGCGAGGCAACAAACTCCGTTTCAAAGATTTCCGCATGAACAAGCGTAAACCCGAGCGCGGTTGATCCGACAAGCATTCCCTCTCCGGCAAGAAGCATTGATGAGGTATCAACACAGACACGATCCGCATCCGGAATTTCCGTAATTTTAAGAATCTCGGCCGGAACAAGATCTATGGTTAATTTTGTTCCTATCAATTTTTTGATTTCATTAATATCGCTTTCGGATTTGGGTTGGAACAAGACACCATCAACTCCCTTTTCCAAAGTCTTGAAAAGTAATTCAGCATCATCTAATTTCTCGCCAACATCCGCAATAAGAATGCTATCTAATTTACTAAGCGCTGCAATAAGATTTTCGAAAGGAATGACTTTCCAATCTCCCGCTTTCGCAATAATGAACTCTGCACCTTTTTCAGCGTACCTTATCGCTTCTTGTTCCGCCGCCTTGTCTTTAATTTCTATATAGAGACCGGCGGGTCTATTTTCCGCAATCTTTTTTTCGAGCTCGGTTTTCTGATCAATCGAATAGACAAGATTGCATCTTTCTCCTAAAACTTCAAAGCTCCAGATTTTCACGCGCTCCACTTTTTCTAATTTTGGGTAAAAGGCTTTGGAAATCATAAAGTCGGTGAACCCCATGTTAAAACCCGCTTGCACAAACGAATTGAACCGCGCTTCATCCGTGATTTTCCGTAAATCCAAGATTACCTTTTTCATATCTCCGTAAAGAAACGAATTCTCAAAAAGCTACCGTTGCCCTTTCAAGTTCGGTTGGCACACAAAAATATTAAATTCGTTTTTCCAATTGATCATTAGTATGGGGTCATTTTTCAGTAAATTATTCCCGAAAGGAATATCAAGAGATGAAACATTAGCCCGGCTTAAAATGCTCACCCACAAGCTCAATCAGATTACAAAAGAGTATGATAAAAAGGCTACGGCCTTCAAGAAAAAAGCGGAATTGTTCTACAAGCAAGGCAATCGTGCGAATTCTCGGGTAATGCTGCTGCGCGCCAAAGATATGGAGAAAAAATCATTGAAATACACCAACTTACTCATTAAATTAGACCATTATTCCAGCATGATTCAAGAAGGAAAGATCAACTCGGAAATCACATCCACATTCGGATTAGTAGCGGATCAACTTGAAAAAGATGTTAAACTCACCAATCCGGAAAAAGCAATTGAAACCGATGAACGAATTAAAACATCGGTGATGCAGCTTGAACAAGCATCCGAATTGATGAGCGGAGATCTTGAATCTGATCTTGGCATTGATCTCGACGAAGAGTTCGCAGAATTCGAAGCGGAGATGGCGGCTAAGGATGCGGGTAAACTGGTAAATGTTCCAGAAACCGAAGAACCGTCAATTAGTGTTATCGATGACGATGAAGAACTTGAAGGAATGAAAGACAAAGACCAGATCATGAAAGAAATGGAGAAAATTAAGAAAGAACTCGGTTAATTTTCACATAAAATTTTTTATTCGTTCTTATGTTAAAATTTTAATCCAACGCCGATAAAGAGCGGCCTTGAAAACATTCAAATCTGGATTTCGCCATATACAAAATATGGAAGCAAAGCGTTTTTGTCCCCTTTGTGGGAATGAATTACCCATTTCCGCACGCTTCTGCGCGAAATGCGGTTCCCAGCTGGATCCAATCTCCTCAAATCCAGCGCAACAGCCGATTAATAATGTTCCTCAACCCCAACCAACCGGATATCAAAATCCTCAAGGACCGTACGGCCAACCGATGGTGCCTCAAAACACCAATATTGGATATCCGCAACAAACGGGATACCAAAGCACTGTCCCTGTGAAATATGCAGATTTTGGAGATCGATTTGTTGCTTTTATAATAGATTCGATTATTGTAAATATGTTGCTTTCCTTGGCGTTTTGGCCCTTTGGCTCGACCATTCTCGATAATCAAATCATCACAGGACTCGTGAATTTTGTCTATCACTTTGCAATGGAAATGGCAAACGGTGGTGCTGGTCAAACTTTAGGAAAGAAAGTCATGAAAATAAAAACCGTTGATTCAAACACCCTCGGATCCATCACGGCCCAACAAGCGGCCCTTCACATTCTTGGAAAAGTGGTGTTTCTCCCCTTTGATGTCATCATCGGTTTAATTACAAAAGAAAATACGCAACCAAATAGAGAAGATATTCGCATTATGCAACGAGTCGCAAAGACTTCCGTGATCAAACTTGCAGCAAATTAATTATTAATTCATTCGTTTTTAACTCCTTTTTTTTAATCGCGCTATTGTTTTTGTGTATTGCTAAACATAAAATTAATAAGGGTAATGGGCATTCCCAAAGAATATTCACGTGGAATTCTGAACGTGGATAATTCAGTTCACTGAAACTTTTTTTCAGATTTTTTTTTTGCATGTTTAATGTAACATGCAGATATTATCAATGTATATCAAATTTAGCGATTTCTTAATCATTAAGATGATTCAGCGCGAGAAACTCTGTCCGATTTGCGAGCAAAACGTGTTTCGGCATTTTCTATGTTTTGATTGTCATATCTCTTTTTGCCGGGATTGCGTTAAGAAAAATGTTGAGGAACAATTTGTGTGCGGCAATTGCGGTGAATCATTTTTGAATTCTGAATCTTCCGATACCACGATTAAATTATCTTGTAAAAAGTGTGGATCAGAATCTATCGAAAAGATCCAGAAAATTAGCGGTATTTGCCCTGCTTGCGGGTCAAAGAATATCAGCGACATCGAGGGCTTTCGGTCGTATTTAAAAAAATGGGTGCAATCGATTTTGGTCAATACTAAAGGTCTAATCGTGCCCTTAATCGATTATTTTGAGTTTTTGAAATCGCTTCGTACTCATGTAGTAAATGCCCGAAAAGAGCTTCCGATTGCGCATCATTATTCTAATCTTGAAAAAGACCTTCTGCATCAATTGAGAATATTTACATCGCTGCAGAAAGAAACCGAAGATTTGATAGAAGAATATATATCCGAAATAATTCGGAATTTCGATAAGGTTTTAAAAATCGATTCAGCTGAAATTGATGAGCTTCCGGTCCTTGATGAATATATTTCCCGATTCCAAATGTCATTCGAAAAAGCATGGAGTGCTCTTCAAAATCTTTTTGTGAACGGCCGAGATAAACTTGTCCCCATCGTGAAAAAATTGGATTTTATTGAATCGATCAAACAACGATTTATGCAATTCACAGGTCTCATTAATCAAGAACCTAACGAATATATCGTGTATTGCTGTGAATGCAAAATCAATCAAACTATATCGGAAAGCGATGTGAAGAATTCAATCGGGAAGCGAGGAATTCTTTTCATCACGACCAAAAATATCGAATTTCTCTATGAACAAGGCGTTCTTAAAAAAACATGGACAAAAGGCTTGAGGATTCCTATTCACACATATAAATCATTCGAAATCGAAGGCATGATATTCAAATCGAAGATTCTCCAATTTGAAAATGATAAAATTTATTTCAATATCGAAGAAAACAGATTCGCTGAACTCATTACATGGTTGAATGCAGCCCGATCTTGGAGATCTTTTAATATTCAGTCTTTTGATGAATTAAATAGCTACGATCTAAACGCGGAACCGATAAAGCAAAAATTAGAAAATTATGTTTTTGAGTTATTGGCATGCTTTGCATCAGGCGAACATCCGGGAACATTCATTAAAACAATTGATTCTATTAAAAATAGTGAAAAACAAAGAGATAATGTGTCCAACTTCAACCTTCTAAATGAAGAGGTCTATCAAACCCAAGGCGAATATGCCTCTTATCGGCCGATTTCTGAAAATAGTTCCCAAGAGCATGTCGTATGGCAAGCTAAAACTGCTCATGAAAAAGGAGATTGGACACAGCCAATCAACACCCCTTATTTCTCAAGCCAACCACCACAAACGATTGACCCGAATCATGGCGTTCCAAGATCCGGTTCGAATCAAGATTACTCAAATTTCCAATACCAAGGCCAAAGTTCCATAAACAACTTGAATAAGAGAATGACGCAGTTTGAAACCCAAAATGGAATGCCCGAATCTCAAAATCAAATTGATTCGATGAATCCCCCGGTTCAAATGCCACTTCCTCATTATTCCGCATTGAATATTCCGATAGAACAAAATGCTTTGATGTCACAGTTCCCTGTTTATCCGAATTATCCGAATCCGTATATGATGAATTATAATGGTTTTGGCAATCCGATTCCATCCCATAATGGTCGAGAACATAATAATATCAAAGTCTCCTCGATACCGAATAGCAAGCCGATCATTAGCAACTCATTCCAGCAGACGAATAATCTTGGCAGCCAAAAACCCCCGGTTCAACCAAACCATCAATATTATCCAATTATAAATCCACAATTCAATCAGAATCAAAACTTGAATTCTAATCATTCTTATCAACAATTTAGTCAACCGGGTTTCCCTCAAATGGAAGGACCTATAAGGGAACAAAATTATAACCGGTCTAATGGAATCAAGCAAAATAAACAAATAAGAAACCAAAATACGACGACTAGCTCCAATCCGGTTCCGCCGCCGCGACATAAAAAGATGGATCATGAAAGTAGATGGATCAATCATCTGAAAAACCAAAAATCTTCGATGCATAAATCCGGGTTTGCATCTCAAAATGAGAGGGCGATGCTTCAGTCTGAATTATCCAATTATAAAACGGAAAAGAGTCAAATTCAGAGATCATTAACAGAACTTAATAGGGACTATTGTTCAGGTTTGATTTCCCATGTTGATTTCTTTAAAGCATATCAGTATTTTCAAAAAAATTTATACATGGTAGATTGTATCATAAAAAATATCGAACACCAAATCTGATGTTCTAATGATTTTCATTCATTCAATGGATGCATGAATGGAATTTAATCTTTCCACCATGTAAGCCATTTTTTATTGGCTTCAAACATTTCGTCGACCATATTTCGGATTTCTTCGGGGCTACAAACACTTGCAGTATTCGGATCTAAAAAGACCGCATGATAAATCTTTTCACGGCTCATTTCCAATGCGCCATAAACAGCATTCATTTGTTCCCAAATATTTGAGGAGCATAAGGCAGCGCAAACGGGAGGTAATTGTATGCCGCCTTGCGGGTGTAATCCAAATGCATCTGCAGTGATTGGTACTTCAACACAAGCACCATTCGGGAGATTGGTTATTAATCCTTGATTATAGTTCATTACGTTTCCGTTGAAAACGAAAGGATCATCGGTTTCCATTGCGTTGATGATATTACTTGCGTATTCTCTTGAAGGTGTGGATTTGAATCCGGAGATTTCTATTTTTTCATCTTCTTCCGCTTTTTGATCGTATTTTTTGGAATCTCTCTCGAACGATTTTTGATCAACACCATGTTTTAAGGTATTATGCGCCAAACTATCCTTATCATTCGGAACTCCATTAAATTTATCAAGCAAATCTTGCCTCTTCCTGTAATAAGGTAAATATTCGGAGAGGTGTCCGCTTGATTCGGTCATGAAATACCCAGTAGCCTTCATCATATCAAAACGTAATTTTTCGGTCCCAATAATTTCGGGCTCTTCTTTATAATGCTCCCAGATAACCGGATATGCATCTTTCCATGTACCGTTCGGATCCGTAGCGTCTTTGTATCGCAATTCCAAAAACCACGCCATATGATTGATACCTGCACAGAAAAATGAAAACTCGTGGGGCATTGCACCGACCCACATTCGAAGCATATCGGATGTTCCTTGAACCCCATGACACAATCCGACAGTAGAATTCGGCCATAATGCATTACAATACCATGTATTCATCGCCATAGGATTGGTGTAATTGAGTAAGAGCGGTTTCACACGATTTTTTTCTTCACCCGCATTATATCCAACTTCTCTCATATTTTTAATGATTTCTTGATACACGGGAACCGATCGTAAAAATCTAAACACACCCCCGGGGCCCAAACTGTCTCCAATACATTGAGTGACCCCATACTTGAACGGAATATCTAAATCATTTTTATATGCTTCCCATCCTCCAACCATGAACGGTGAAATGATGTATTTCGCATCTTTGATAGCCTTTCGTTGGTCGGTTGTTATCTCAAATTTTACATTCGGAATCTTATCTTTATGCGCTTCTTTGTAAGCATCGAAATATTTCATGAGATATTTGAGACGTGGTTCGTTAATATCCATGAACGAAAAAATGGTATCTTTTCGAAGGGCTGCGAAAGCCAAGCAATCTGTAACCAGCGTTTTTGTAAATCCTTTGCTGCCCGCACCGATAACTGCTATTTTTAACGTCATAAAACTCAAAATTGATAAAAATTGCTCGGATTAAAAGCTTCTCATGTTGTTGGGGAGTAGCAGAATGAAAGATCAAAAAACCGATAAAAAAAGCGATAAGATTCAATTTATAATTTTAATTCTACTTTCTCACCGAATGCGGTGCCCGGAACCGAGCTGCCTTTGAAGTTTGCAACCACAGCACCGTTGTTTCCATGTAACCGGGTTAAATACCCAATTTTCATTTTTCCAGCGGGAGAGCGCCAGATTACCTTTTTACCGATTAATTTGGCCGCTTCTTTTCGGCTTTGGATCTCATCAAATTTTATAATAACGAAATTCGGATGAATAATTCTCTTAGAGCGTCGATAGCCGATAATGGCACCCTTTTTTGGAAATTCTGACATGGGTGAAAAAATAACTGGTTTTTAAAAAACTTAATGAAAAAATCGCGGTGATTATGAATAGAAATTGAAGCCCGACCCCGAACCCATTCGAGGGTCCGAGTCCATTTGACTCATTTGTTGCGTTTTATTGGCAACCTCCATAAGCTTCTGCCTGATAACGTTTCCTTCTTCGATTAAATTCGTGGTGTCGATGCTAAAGGAGTATAATGTTCCCAAGGTATTAATAATTGCAACAGCCGCTTCCGGTGCGGGAATTTGAGGATGGGACTCGACCAACAACAATAATCCGTTCAAACGATTATTTAAGCATTCATTTAAAATTGCGGCCTCAACACCTACTATTAGGCCTTTTTGAAGCTTTTGAACCCCGATTTCGGCCAATCTGGCCAATGTTGATTTTTCTGCCGCACCGTACACCGTATATTCTTGTTGTGCAAACGGAATCATTTGCGTCGCAATACCGGAAATCGTAACCACTTCTTTCACTTTCATTCCGATAGCCCAGTCTAGCAGCGTCCTTGTTAAGTCGGAATATGAATCGTTTTGGAACGGAACTTCGCAGATTGATATTAAAAGATTGTATTTTGCGCTGTAATAAATCCGGAACGGCTGCTTTAATTCACCATCATAAAAAATCGAGATAGGCGGAAGATCTTCGCTCACAAGATACCCAATTTGTTCAATATCTTCTATCTTCTGAATCAATTCGGATGCTACGATTACCCCGATCATGCCGACTCCCGGAAAGCCCATGATGAACGAGGGAGATTTTTCGGGTGCTTTTACCTCTTTGGTAAAAATGATTTTCGAGCGTTTTCCTTGCAAACACGCTTTCAAAGTTTCAATTGATTGCATATTTGAAGTTTGATTTATTAAATAATAAAGCTTTCGGCTCAAATTTAAAAAAGGAATCAATTGTGAGATTATATTAAAGATGAAAAAACACGGGGATGAATTAAAATGTATTTGTATCGAGATTTTAATTTCGGTTAACCATGTCAATGATTTCTTGATTTTTCAACCCTTCTGAAGAAGGTACGGGAACTGTTGTGTTTTTCTCGATCGCTTCTGAAAATTCATCCAATTGAACTGAATAATAGTCAGAATTATAGATTTCTATTTTCTTTTCTTTTCCTTCCAGTAATTGGTGAACTTCTATGTTCTTTGGATATAAATTCCAATCATAGGCCCTTGCAAACCCTTTTTCGCCATAAATTTCCAAAGTAGTAGTGCGAGGTCCAAAATAGGAACTGGTACTCCTGCCGATCACATGATTATAAAATCGCATTATGAATGTTGAGATTAAATCAATCTCGGAAGGCTTTTTTTTTGCCGGAAACGTTATGAGTTCAATGCCTTCTATTTCGGATTGCGCAAGATATCTGACAGAATCGATCATATGAACTCCCAAATCGAAAGCGGCACCTCCTCCAGCCATTTCCTTAGAAAATTTCCATTTACGCTTGGAATCGGTTGCAGTTGACATAAAATCTGCCGTAATTGAAACAAGCCTCCCGATTTTCTTCGAATCGATCAATCCTTTAAAAAACTTTAGAACAGGGGAAAAGCGCATACACTGAGCAATCATAACTTTCAAGCCGGTTTCTTTCTCTTTATCGATAATCCTCAAGCACTCTTCCTTGTTCATGGCCATCGGCTTTTCTAAAAGAACATGTTTTCCCGCTTCCAAGCATTCAATGGTGTCGCGCACATGGTATGCATTGGGCGTGGCAACGAATACTGCATCAATATCTGATTTCAGAAATTCGTTTCGGTTAGCTTCAGAAAAGTATAACGGTATTTTATTTTGTTTTGCGATTTCTGAGGCCTCCATTTCATCTCTTTTTGTAATCGCAATGAGTTCCGAATGTTTTGAGGAAGAAAAAGCCGGAATCAGAGTCTTGATTCCAAAAAGGCCGCACCCGAGAATTCCAAATCGTATTTTTCGTTCCATATTCCCATTTTTCTATCAAAACATTTATTCTTTTCGTTTTTCAATTATTTCACTGCAAAATCAAGATATATAAGCGTCAAGAATCTTTGGATTCTAAAAATTGTACTCAATTGAGAATATATTAATATTTGTAAAAAACAAAGATGCACCATTAAAAATAAGAACATAAAACCATTATTGGCCTTGTTTTTCGCATTGATAGCAGCAATCGGGTCCCAAAATGGAAATCCATGCCTCATGAGTTCCATATGTTAGCGTATCTGCATGAATGCTCTTCGCAATTTCATCCAAGGTCTTATCCGTAGCAATAAGTTCGTCTTTCTTTGTTTCAACATACGGACAAGAATATCTCTTTTCTGGAAACGCCGCGAACACATGAACTTTCTTCGGCTGACCTTTTAATTTAATGAGATCGATAATAATTCTCATCGTGGTGCCCCGAACAATCGAATCATCGACCAATATTACCTCTTTTCCCTTCAACATCGATACGCTCGGTATGTGTTTGAGTCGTACTTCCATTTCACGATCTTGCTGGACATCAAGAATAAAACTTTTTAAATTATATTTATTAAGATATAACGCTGGGATATATGAAAGTTTAGAGGACTCGCAGATTCCGATTGCATACCACAAACCGGAGGATTGGACGGGAACCACAATACAATTATCAATATCTCCGCCACCATTCTTAATGGTTTCCATAATCTTCGGGAGCATCACTCTCCCCAACTCTCGGTGTACCATTCCCACTTCTTTGCCTTGTATTACGCTATCGGGTCTGGAAAAGTATGCCCATTCAAAAGAGCACATCTTTAAGGGATTCGAAAATGTTGTCCTCCTTACGGTACCATTGCGAGAACATTCTAAAATGACACCGGGTTCGAGATCGTGCCAATAATTCGTGAATGTTGAAGCATTCATCTCATCGCGGATGGACCAAGGGCCCGCACTCTCGCTTGCGATTTGAATTTGATCCGGAAACAGTGCATATCCAATCGGCCTTCCATTTGAAATCGCCAAGATTCTATCGTTAGTTATCGCAATTGCTGCGTATTTTCCTTTTAACCCGGGCGCTTCTTCATTGCCCTCCGCGCAAAGTTTCATTGCCTCTAAACTATCTTTTGTTATTAAATAATGATAATGAAATAATTTCGTGAAAATCTCGGACTCATCGCTTTCTTGCTTGAATGGAACATCCTTTTTGACCAAAAACTTCTTAATCTCTTTATGATTCATGATATAGCCATCTTTACATAACGCAACCATCTTAAACCGATACGGCAAAGATGCGGAAGTATCCAGCTTCCGATTGCTAACCCCCCCAATGCCCATATCTCCATAAAGATCGGTCAGAACCTTATGATTAAATAATTCTCGAACACTGCCATTATTCTTATATTCGCAGAAAAGCAAATTATCCCCTTCACTATTATTTATCAAGATATATTTGACTCCGTTATTATAATAGTAAATTTCCGGACTGGGGTTTTTCATTTGCGTGATGACCTTAGCAGATGCTTGTCCGCGGTTCTGACTGTTGTAAAGAAGATAGTATAAATCTTTAGCGATGGCGTGGGGTTGGGTTTCCGAACGAAATTTGATAGAACCCACTATTCCTGCCATGATTCAAAAAAGCATTCGTCATATTTGAAATATTATCATTACTCGTTATTAAATGTCTCCAAAATTGTTTTTTGTTTTAAATAAATGGGATTTCCAGCCATCCTTAAAAAAAACCTCTCATCCATCATTATATCATTATTCTTTTGAAAGAAGTTGAGCGAAGCGTTGTTTTCATTTGCAAAATAGATCTTACCCAAGGTGCGTGAAAAAATTTCAAGAAACAACTGGTGATGGATACAAAGATTTATATTTTCGATAGAAATTTACTTCCTATGCAAAACAAAGAAGAAGTCAAGAAATTCTTGCTCAGATTACTCGGTTTTTCCTTCATAATTGTCGTAATCATTGCCGCATCGGTACTCGCCGAAGTGAAAGGGCCCGGTCGCATTCAATATAGCGATGATTCTTGGAAAAATATAACTTCGTATATTGCTCCGGGTTATAACGCTTCAAAACACAATGTAATCTTGGATCAGCATTCACATACGATTCACTCGGATGGCAGTCTTACGGTAAAACAGAACATCGAATGGCATCTCTCAATGGGGTACAACACGATCGTGATTACCGACCACAATAATCTGCGAAATAAGGCGGATATCGAAGCGGCAAAGATAGAATATGCAGGAAGAGCAATAATAATACAAGGTATGGAATGGACAAGCCATCGACTTCATATGAATATTCTTGGGTTGAAAGAATGGGATTTCGAGCGCTTTCCGATTCCTATAAATCCCACGGATGATCAAATAAAGAATGCAATAACTGAAGCACACCGACAAGGCGCTGTGGTCACTTTAAATCACATTCCGTGGTCTTTGAATCAGGCAAAAATGACAAATCATCCCACAAGGGAACAAATGCGAGATTGGGGCGTCGATTTCATTGAAATTGTGAATGATGATTGCCATTACGAAAACGTTTATGATAACGAATCAATCAAATTCTGCATCGAAAATGGAATAGGAATGATTACCGGCACGGATATGCATCGACCAGATGCTCTTGAATCGGGTGCGGTGCACGGCTGGACTTTCATCTCTGCGGCTAATTTTTCCGAAGAAGCCGTTATGAATGAATTGAGGGCTCGCAGAACCGAGATATATTTCCATCCCGCGGGCTATTTAGACCGCGGAAACTATCAAGTCAATCCGGCGCATCTTGCGATTTTTCCTTTGGCCGAAGTTGGAAAAATATTTGTAAATATCTGGGCACGCGGTCTAAGAGCAGATGAAATCGCTGTAACGGTTGTTTACGTTTATCTCATTTTTGCGATCCCCGAAATCTCGAAATATATGAAAAATAAACGATCGAATAAAAAATAAAACAATAAATTAAATAATAACATTCCATTTTTCTATGCTTTTTTCATTTTATAATCATCATTTATTTGGCTGTCAGTTTCCAAATCACCGTCTTATTTGAATGAGTTCCGATAGCAAGATATTCTCCGTTTGGGGAAAAATTCATACTCCGGATGTTTGATTCTTCGGCATTGAGCGATCCTACACACTCTCCCGTATTAATATTGAATATATTCACCACACCATCCGCAGCCGCAGTAAAAACCAAATATGGCCATCTGTGGTGTTGCCGAATCACATATATTCCATTTGTATGTTTCGAAAACTCCTTAACAAGGCTCCAATCTTTACAAAGCCACATTTTGAGAACCTTATCGTGGCCTCCGGTAAACAAGTACTTATTATCGAGCGAAAATCTCACCGCTACAATATTTGCAGAATGGTTTTTCAATGTAATGAGTTTTTTTTGATTCGATATTTGCCACACCACGGTTTGCATATCTGCACCGCCCGCGGCCAAAACAAATGAATCCCACGAAAATGCGCATGAAAATACGGGATCTTCCCATATTTTTTGATACGAAATATTTTGCCCCGTATTAAAATTCCACAATCCAACCCGACCATCTCCCGAGGCAGAAGCAAGGAGCGAACCGTTAGGACTTACCATCACCGAATGTACGTAATCTGTGTGCCCTTCAATCGCTCTTACCAATTGAAATGCATTTAAAGTGTCCCATATTTTTATTTTGGTGTCATTTGAACCGGTAACAACATATCTTCCGCAAGGCGAGAGATCCATACAAAAAATTTCGGCATCGTGAGCTTCAATCCTTTCTTTTCTCCTTTTAGTTTGCAAATCATATATGTGAATATGTTGGTCGCAAGATCCGGTTACCAGCGTATTATTATCATGAAGAAACACGGTGCCACATACGTAATAACTATGATCTTCGAATTTATGATAAATTGAAGCGATAAAAGGAAGCAAGGGATTTGTATATCGATCTTTGCTCATATTCTCCAAAATAGGCGAATAAATAAAAGTTTTAAGGCAACACAAAGCCGTTTTTCATTTTCCATTGCATCAAAAACATCTTTAAATCCGTTTCGGTGAAATTATTGGTGAAAATCGCGGGAAATTTTTCTTCTTGTTTAGTTTGTACATATTCAAAGAGAGATCTTTCGCATTTCGGCCAAGATTGGATGATCGGTTCGGTCTTTTTGGTCCGGGTCTCAAGAAAAATCTCATCTTCCGAACCTTCAACTTCATTTTGCACTTTCAACTCCCCTTTGATTTGCTTTTGCCAAACCAAGAGCGATTTCTCCATGCTTAATGAATGGGAGATTGTGTTTTTAAAGATCAATAGGGTGTTAAGGAGATAATTTAATTTTATCTTGAAATCAATTGACTCTTTAGATTTATTCTTTTTATCTATGGATCCTTTTATTGAGAAATCATTAAATATTCATGATCTGCCAAGTATCGGAAGATGTGGTGTCGTAAAAAATCTTTCAACAAAAATTTTTAAAATTTGTGTTATACCAGTTAAAAATTTTTCAAAGGAATTGATGCACAAGCCTTTGTAGATAGATTCTGTGCAGTAAACTTGATTTAGATGGATTTAGTAAAGCATAATTACATTTATGTAATTTATAAACGATAGACGTGAATTTGAGTTCATGGGTCTTTAAGATCTGTGAATACGTAAACACCACGAATCTTTTGAAAATAAGCTTGAAAAGATAAATAGCATAAAATCTTAATTTTCACAATGATCAGCATTACGCAACGAAAAATATGGAGTATATGTCTTGTTGGCTTTTTAGTCTTAGTTCCTTTCTTTGTGTCGTTCATTAAAATAGAAAATACCGGAGATATGGATGATCTATTGACAATACCTACAGAAAGCCTTCTATCAAAAGATATAAAGGAGAGTCGGCTACGTGCGGACGAATATCTTTTAGAGGACCGCATTTCGACAAAAAACAGCAAAGTAGATCCTTCAATATATACCTATTATCGGTCAGAAATCTTATCGGACACGCCCATTAAGATTTTTCTTCAAACCGAACAATCTTTAACCATTGCTCAAAAACGCGAATTGGTAGCGTCTCATTATAGTGCTGTGCAGATTCTGAAAGTATATGATAATCTGCCTCTTGTCTTGGTGTTGGTTAATCCCTCGAATTTGGATGCGATTGCGCAAAACGATGCCATCAAAGCAATCTATCCGAATAAGGTGATGAAGCTTCATCAAACGAATGACAGAGAATTGTTGATTGATGCGGTAACCAATTCAAATATTAATCTCGATGGGTCCAAAACCACCAATTCTTCATTGGATAATTGGTGGCTTGATGCAATAGGGGCCAATCAGAAAGAACTAACCGGAAAAGGGGTTAAGGTTGCGATTTTGGATACCGGAGTCTCGATTCATCCCGATTTGATTGGAAATGGTACATATTCAAGCGACGGCGCTTATTCAATCCAAGGTGAGAACTCCAGATTGCAGTATAATCTCAATTTCGCGAAAGATGATGATGAGGAAGGCAGATTATTTGCTTACGACACCTACGGTCACGGCACGCATTGTGCGGGTATTGTAGCGGGTAATGGAAAGATCTCGAACGGAACGTTGCGGGGGGTTGCTCCGGCAGCAATTATTTATAATATCCGAGTTATTAATTCCTCCGGCGAAGCAGAGGATGAGTGGATTTTAGATGGATTAAATTATTTGGTAAATTCGGATGTTGATATACTCTCTTTGTCCTTCGGCGGTATGGAACCTTTTGGCGTGTCTGCTGAGGAACTCGCTTGTGAGACCTTGGTGAAAGCGGGAAAGTTGATCTTTTCTTCCGCGGGGAATAGCGGTCCGAACTATTATTCCCAAGGTGCTCCTGCAAGTTATCCATATGTAATCGCTGTAGGTGCTACTGATAAAAAATCTGTCACATCTTTTTCGAGCGTTGGTCCAACTTGGAATGATCGAACCTTTCCCGATATTGTTGCACCGGGGGAAGATATTCTCTCTTTAAACTCGATTCGTGGAGAGATGTTCTTAAGCGCCGATCTGATGGACAAGTTGTATCATAAGCAAGGATATTTCGGCTATGTTATGGCTTCCGGCACGTCTATGGCTTGTCCAATGGCTGCGGGGATGGCTGCTTTGGTAAAAGAAAAATATCCTACAATAAACCCTTTCGCAATGCGGGTTGCTTTAATTAAAGGTGCAAAGCCAATCGATGGATTTTATCCTCGAGGGATAGATAAGTCACAAGGAGCGGGGCTCATCGATTTGCCTTCCACCCTTTCATATATTGAAGCGAATAAAGTCGGTTCCGATCCCAATAAGATTGCAGCGATATTTTACAATAAATTACCCTACGAACCAAAGAATTTAATCCAAAAACCTGGGGATACTCAAATCTTCAATTATACCTTTATATCCGGTTATGCTGGCGAATTTTCTATCGAAAAAATTGGTTTAAACGGATTATTAGTATCATTGGATAAAAATACAATCAGTTTGTCTGCACCGGGATTGGCTTTCATAGGAGTTCATGTTAAAGTTCCGAGTAACATATCTGCCGGGCAATATCAAGGCGAAATACGAATTAAGCAAGGTTCCACAATAATTGATTCAATTAATGTCTCGATTACAATTAGCAATCCAAAAGCATCAATATATTTCGATACATTCCATAATGGGTATGATATAGGCTCAGTGTATGGCTATCGAATGAATCATTTCCACCAAACATTGACCATGCTCAATGATAAAAATTATAGCGTGAAATTTCATTCATTCTTCTATAACAACGAAGATGAGATGGAAAATGAAGGTGAATTGATTCATGAGGGTAAATTGAACACCGATATCCTTGTTATTATGAACCCGATTTATCCGTTTTTGCCTTACGAAATAGAAAAAATCAAATCCTTTTATAACAATGGCGGATCCATTTTAATATCCGCCGGGCTCCATACCGTGGGAACGATTGATTCATTGAATACGCTTTTGAATCAATTGAACAGCGGAATTCAATATCTGAATCAGTCCGTGCAAAAGACCGTTGATTATACCGATCCGATCGATTATGCATTTATAATTCGAAATATTTCAGAAACGCATCCAATATTTTCCGGAGTATCAGAATATATAACTGGGTCAGGAGCATTGATTCAAGTGAGCAACGAAAGCCAATCAATAGCAAAAATCAGCAATAAAACAATTGCGGCCTATAAAGATGGAACATCCGAAAACAAAGGGAAAATCTTAGCCTTTAATGACCAATTGGTATTCACCAATATTTTCCGCTGGTACACCTCCAACGATGTTTATATCAACGATCGGTTGACCGAAAATGTATTTAATTATCTCACCCCGAATTCTAGCTTATCTTTCCAAGTGTTTGAATCCCGAACAAATTTTACCGAACTACCAACTAATTTCTCCATTTCAATTTTAAACAGAACGCTCAATCAGCCGCTTATCAATTTGAGTCCGGCTGAATTGAATGTCTCTCTTTGGAATAACAATACTTACATAGAATCATATAACCTTTCCCATATCGGAAATGGATTTTATCTCTTAGGAACAAATATCAGTGCTAACATGAGTTCTCCTTATCCTTACCAATTAAGATTCAATGTATCCATCGATTCGGTGTTATACAATTACAATTACTCGTTCCATTATTACAATTCAAGCGTGATACTGAACTATGTGAATGGATCCATGCGGGATGGGCCGTTAGCCCGATTCAATAATACCGCCGTAATTCAATTTAACACAACGTTATCCGGGCCATCTGGTGTCACGTTTGCAATATTCGGTTCATATGCTGCAGTGGATCCCTTTTCGAGAAAGAACTCTCAATCCTATCAATCCAATCCGTTGTGGAATTCGACCGGGAATTATTACTATTTCCAACCGCAACCTTTGAATAGTACACCCTCCGGGTATTTGTTCTTCCAAGGATACATGGAATACGAAAATTACGTTCTCTTGAATCCGACAAGATGGAGAGCGAAAATATTAAATGAAGATCCGTACTTTTTGGCGAGTTCAACCATCGATGGAATCAAGATCGAAGAATATCTTAGCCAAAACATTGCCATTTTCACTAAAGAAACGAATCGATCCGAATTCAATATCAAAATCACAGATACTGAAGACTCCGAATTAATTTCTGTTCAACCAGTATCAACAGTCTCTATTATTCCCATTACCTTGTTCAAAGGATCTGCTATTCTGATCACGGATCCTGACCCGATATATTATGAGTTAGAATACAATCCAAACGCTTCAGCCTACCAAGGGGAGGTATATTTCAACAATTCTCTCTCTTTTGATGATTTTGGACAAGAAAAACAGATTCTGGTGAATAATAATCCAAAAATCTATTATCTCGTGTATGTTTCAATAAGGGATTTGGATGGCGGAAATTCGGTATTGGTATATCTTGTCCTTTTGGGTGATTATATTCAAAAACTAATTGATTATACCCCGTTTATTTACACATCGCTTGCCATAATTGCAATCGTTATAATCTCGAAAGTTGTTCATGAAAATAAGAAAAAGCGTGCTTTGATCCTTTCTCGAACGAATTGAAACATAAATCTGATTGCGTAAAAATATATTAAGCATTACCCTTTTTTTTATCTATCTTCTTTGTTTTATTGAATTAGGTGAATAATATGGTAGTAATCAACGAATCTGATATTGTAAATCTCATTAAATTTGAATATACTCCAAGCGTAATCGTGAAGGCCCCATCGAGAATTAATCTCATCAATCCCTTAGATGCGGTGGAGGCAGATTTATGGGCACCTTCAATGGCAGCAAATGCTATCGATAATCCTCTTTCCGCGTATATTTTTATTTCACATATAATTGACCCCGCCTCCCTATCTCGGTGGAAAATGTTTGATATTCGATTGGAAAATGAACATATTGAACTTGTGAAACTTTCGGAGGAAACATTCGATTTTAATTTGGTTAAGAATGAAAAGGCAAAATACAAAGGCAATATTGTTTTAGCTTCTATGGGGGTCCTTTTTGAATATGTTCCGGAAATATTTGAAAGACTAAAAAATCAGAAATTAGAAATCGGTGTGTTTACTACCATTCCGAGACAGTCAGGTATCGGCGGCTCGAGTTCCATTATCATAGGGTTACTATGGGCTCTTGCGGAATATACTGGAATCATGAATCTGGCTCCAAATCGGGTCACAAAAATGCCCGTAAATCGGGATGTAATTGCTGAAATTTGCACACAAATAGAAAACGAAATGATGAATACCACCGCGGGTTATGGGGACCGCTATACAATAGCAAGAGGAGGAATCGGATTCGCAAATTATGTGGGAAAACTTCACCATGAAAAATTAGGCGAAGGCCCTTTAGCCACTTATGATCGCATCGATCGGACCTATAACATCGACCAAATGCCTATTATTCTCTGTTATAGCGGAATAACTCATTCTTCTGGTGATGTTCACAGAGTGCTACGGGAGAAATACCTTTCGGGAGATCCGTTCATGAAACATAAATTCCAAGAACTAGGCGTTCTCTCATGGAAAGCGCGCTATGCCTTAATGAAGCATGATTGGCGAATCTTGGGCATTTATTTTACTGAAAACTCAAAGATAACGGATGAGATCATGAAATATTGCGGATTTCAATTCGGCATTGGCTGGGCAAATCGAGTTCTTATAGATTTGATGAAAAATAATAAAGACGTTTATGCTATCAAACTATCCGGAGCGGGAGGCGGAGGAAGTGTTTTCGCATTGGTTAATCCTCACAAAATCAACGAAATTTTTTACGAATGGAAAAGAAAACTCGAAGACCTTCTTGAACATCCCGAATCATTCTTGAAAAACAATCCCGAAATCAGCACAGAGATGCTTATTCAATTGAATAAAGCCGAATTCTACAGAATCAGTATCGATTTCGATGGAGTTAAAAGGATTTTGTGATTTTTTTTTTCGCAATCTCTTTATTTCTTCCTTGATTGTTATGCATGTGTCCGCAATAAAGAAGTACCGATCAACCGAAATCTTTCCGCATAAACACTGTCCGCGCTGTAAAGAAATGATTCCCGAAGAGGAAGAATATTGCAGTGAAGAATGCAAAACGATGGTGGAATCCAAAGATAAAAAAGGAAAAAAGACAATATTCATTTTTATCGGAATTTACGCTGTGGTATTAGTCGTGATGATACTTTTCATGGTGCTTTTCAAGCCGCAAGCATGATAAAGCGTTTTGATTCGTTTGTTTTTTGGGTAAAACTATAAATATATTTCATGATTTTTATCTTTCAATGGTTAAAAGCTCTGCAGCAGATCTATGTGATGTTTGCGGATTACCCGCCGATTTTTGTGTGTGTGATTCGCTTGACAGTGAAGCGGTTCGCATAACCGTGAAGGTCGACCAAAGACGATATAAAAAGTCAATGACAATCATAACATTTGAAGGAGAAATCAAAGATAAAAAATTAAAATCGTTGGTAAAAAATGCCAAATCCTTTTTCGCATCCGGAGGAACACTCAAAGACAATGTGATTGAGATTCAAGGAGATCATAAGAATAAGGTTCGAGAATTTTTGCGAGAAAACGGATTCAAGGATAGTAATGTAACAATTTTATAAAAAACCATATTTTATATCTCAAGTTTATTGATAGAAAAAATATATGTTATTTTTTATTTAATTCAAAGATATTTTTAGCCGGTTAATCAACCATGAGCGATCAATCAATTCCATTAATGGGCCTAATCTCGGACCTTTTTCTGAACCAACTAATATTAAGTATAATGGTTTAAACATTACATTCGGTTTGATATTCATTTGTTTTTGCAAGTCCATCATCATATCTTTGAACGAATCGTTATTCCACTTGCTTTCCGGTATCTTCTCAAGATTTTCAACAAATCGTTTTATTATTTCTCTATCTTGAACCGTGAATTTCTTAAATAATTCAGGGTTAATCGATTCAGAAATTGTGAATAGATTGACTTTGGATTCGAGTATCTTCTTTTTAGCCGGATCCTTTTCTTCTTTAATCAATTCTTGCATCTTGAGCAACCATTTTTGCATCCGCTTTATCATCGTTTCGAATTCGGACTCCGAAAGTACTACCTTTAATTTATTATCGGAAATATACTTCAAGGCTTTTTGATAAAGGTCTTTCATCGAAATAATGGTTGTGAGCTGAGCGAAGGACTCGATGAGCTTGAACGGCAAATGGTCCGGACAATTTTCAGGTTTCGGTTCGGGCAAAGGCTTGGATTCATCCACTTGAATATACGGGAAGATATATCTAATCTCATCAATTATTTCTTTTTGAACATCTTTTTCGACCCCATAATAAATCCGCTCCATCCGATTGTATTCCTCGACATAGGATTCCAATTCTTCCACTCGGAATGCAATATGTTTTAGGTTATTGGTTGTGAGAATGACCATTCGGAAGATTTCTGGGGCTGTCATGGTCAGAAATTCATTCGGTGTAAATACAATTCCTTGACTCGTGGACATATCGTTATCTCCTAATCGGATCCACTCGTAGGGAAGCGGAACTGGACCTTCGTATCCATATAATTCTCTTGAAAGTGCAAGGCCTGTGTCATAGGATCCATTTTTCGTGCAATGATCTTTACCGGCGGGCTCACATGTGGTCTTATAGATATACCATTTCGAGGGCCAATCCAATCTCCAATTAAGTTTAATATATCCCGAATTATATTTCACAGATCCTTTATAATTACACGAAGGGCATTCATAATAGCACATTCCCGTTGATTTATCATAGTTAAGAACCCGATTGGGGAGAATCGCAGAATCTTGTTTTAATTTATCATTACCGCAAGCGCTGCATATTTTAGCATCCTTTTCATTCTGAATTGCATTACATTTTGTGCACACTTTTGTTGCGATTTTCTGCTGCGTTCTTCCGCATTTTTCACAAATAGCCATTGCTGGACGCCAATTGTCTTCAAGAGGATTATACTTGGAGATAATGTCGCGCACTTTATCTGAGTTATCTAACCCGATCTTAATCGCTTGATACATCTCTTTGGTTTTATACAAATCGTCTGCGAAAATCGCCTCGATTTTCACACCAAAATGGACCAAAGCATCTAACAATTCTTGGGCAAAAAGATGTGCATATGATTTCGCTCCCGTTCCATAAGGATCGGGGATATGAGCAAATGGCTTTCCCAGATGTTCCTTAGTTAAGATTTTCGAGCGTTGAGTAATATAATCGGGAAATCGCTTAGCGGCATCCAAACTATCGAAGAAAAGTCTGAAATTCACCTTTTTCCCTTGCTTTTGAAATATCCGACGCAACGCATCGCAAATAATAATTTCTCTAAGGATTCCGAGATGAATATGTCCGGATGGCGTTTTACCCGTAGATAAATTGATCACATCCGGGTTTCGAGCCATGATCTGTTTGTAATATGGCTCAAGCCAATGTACGGGGTATTCTTCTGACATTAGTTCGAAAAGCGCAGTAATAAACATTAATTTTTCGATTCGAAGCCGCCACGCACTCATGCACCGTGTAGCGTTTCAAAAGCGTGAAAAAAATAAAACATGCATTTTTTATTCAAGTATTCAGAAATAGAGTTGAAACCATGAGAGTTGCGGTCTTTAATCGGGATAATTGTCAGCCCAATAAATGTTCTTCATCGGCTAACAAACCATGTATCAAATATTGTCCGATGGTGAGAACCGGAAAGGAAACGATTGTGCTTGCCAAAGATGGCTATCCCGTTCTAACAGAGGCATTATGTTCCGGTTGCGGTATTTGTGTAAAGAAATGTCCATTTCATTGCTATATTATTGTTAATCTTCCCGAAGCGTTAGAGAAAGAACTCACGCATCGATATACCCAAGATGGATTTAAGTTATATCGGATGTTGGTTCCGAGAAAAGGAAAAGTATTGGGTGTGATTGGTCAAAACGGAATCGGTAAAAGTACTTGTGTCAAGATTCTGAGCGGCCAAATCAAAGTCAATTTCGGCAGATTCGGAGAAATTGCACCCGATTGGGAAGAAATCATCACATATTACCGAGGCTCAGAACTTCAAAAATATTTTAGCGATATTCGCGATAAGAAAGTAAAGGTAATCTATAAACCGCAAGAAATTACCAAAATCCCGGAACAAGTAAAAGGTAAAGTAATTGAAATCCTTAAGAAGGTGGATTCTGCAAAAAACCAAGAATTTTTCGATGAAGTCATTCGGTCTTTAAATCTTTCAAAAATTTTGGATAGAGATGTCGGCGTTTTATCGGGCGGCGAACTGCAGAAAGTCGCTATCGCTGCTGCGGTGCTAAGGGATGGATATTGTTATTTATTTGATGAACCGAGTTCGTATTTGGATATCAGAGAAAGATTAAATATGGCGCAGATGATCCGATCCCTTTCGAAGCGCGGAGAAGGCTCTAATGTGGTGGTAGTAGAACATGATATGGCGATTTTAGACTATCTAAGTGACCAAGTATGTTTGATGTACGGAGAACCTTCCGCGTATGGTATTGTCAGCCATCCTTATGGAGTGCGAACGGGAATTAATTCCTATATGGAAGGTTATATTCGTGATGAAAATATGAAATTTCGGGAGGATGCCATCAAATTCAACGAAAGACCCCCCTTTGAATCATTGTTTTCCAAAGGAAACATAATTTTCGAGTTCGGAAACATGAAGAAGAAATTAGGCGACTTTTCCCTCGAAATATATGGTGGAGAAATTCATGGCGGAGAAGTTGTAGGAATCATGGGACCGAATGGAATAGGCAAAACCACATTTATCAATATGATTGCAGGAAAAATCCAACCGGATGAAGGAACGGTGCAATTAAAAAATCTGAAAATTAGCTATAAACCCCAATATATCGATTTACCAAAGGATAAAAATGCAAGCGAACTCATACGAAAGATAAAACTTGCACCCTTCGATGGCCCTTATATTAAACGCATCATGACTTCTTTTAATTTGGAAGTGCTTGAAGAGAAACTCATTGGAGAATTATCCGGTGGTGAACTTCAAAGACTTGCGATCGCGGACTGTTTAACCAATGAAGCCGATATCTATTTGTTAGATGAGCCGTCCGCCTTTCTTGATATCGAAATGCGTTTGAAAATGGCATTAGTTCTCAGGAGATCCATAGAATCCATCAAAAAGGCCGCCTTTGTTGTTGAACACGATATCGTAACCCAAGACTTCATTTGTGATTCTCTGATTGTTTTCAATGGTGAACCCGGAATTAAAGGGCTCACTTCACCCCCGATGAGCTTGCGGGATGGAATGAACCAATTTTTGAAAGAAATGAACATAACCTTCAGAAGAGATCTCATCACCGGTCGACCCCGTGTCAACAAACTCGGCTCCAAACTTGATAAGATGCAGCGAAGCATCAATGAATACTATTATGTTCCCACCAAAATAGAGAAAGATGATGAAGAATAAATTCTTATCCCTTTTTTCATTTTATCTTCACAAATTTTAATTGAAATAAGCGTCTCCCACGGGAATCACGAGATTTAAACACTCTAAAATTATAAATTTTGTTTCAACCAAATAATTGCATGATTGATTCGATATTCATCGTGCATAAAAAATCCACGGATCTTCTACTCTACACCCAAATCAATAAAGAATCAACGATTGATGATTTAGAATCCGTTTTGGGTGCCGTGGTAGGTTATGCCGAATCCAGCGAAGTGGGAAAAGTAAAGAATATTGGTTTAAGTCAAGGAAAATTTGTGTACGGAAATTTCGATACGTTTTATATGATTTTCTTACTCGGAAAGAATGCAAAAGCAGATGATGTTAAAAAAATCATGGGAAAAATGGCTGAGCAATTTGCCTCCCAATATAAGGATAAACTGGAAAATTATTCGGGAGAAGAAGGTGTGTTTGAAGGGTTTACAACCACAATTTCAAAAGAAATAAAATCGCTTATGGAAGAGGATGGGGCACCAAAGGTTCCGAAAGTTTCTGTTCCCAAAGTGGAACCTTCCGTTGCAAAACCTATCGATGATTCCAAGAACAATGAAATAACTAAAGGAAAATCGGAGGTTACTGCTGCGGAACAAGTATCAAGTCCAAAAATAGAGCCAGCGGCAAAGAAACCCGCAATGGAAGAGGCGTCTGTTCCAGCGTCCTTGAAGAAAATGAAATTGGATTTTCAAACAAGTGAAGCACCAAAAGCAGAAGATTTAGGCGAGATGTGGATTAAGCCCAAGCCGAGAGAAATGTACCCCGAAGGAATTCCCGAATACACAAGGGACGAAGTGTTGTGGAATGAAGCCGAAGAAATTAAGAAAATGTATAATGCAGATTATATTGAGGATGAAGTCGCTAAACTTGAAATATTTCTCGATTTGGCAGCGACTCATTCGTATCGTGTGGTATTAGATTTTCGAAATTATCCCGAAAGGCCAATTTTGGAATTGCCGGAACATTTAGTTAAAGAAATGGGCGCGCCAATTGAACAAATCTCCTATTTCTTAAAAAATTGGGATATCAAAGTGCCGGCCCACCCATATGAACTCATTCAAGAACTTGAAAAAATTTTGTTAAAATATAAAGCGGATAAAAAAATTAGCCCAACAGCGGATTTCGAAAGCCTATCAAATACCCTTGTATTAGAACCTTTACCCAATTTCGTCCCGCTTGCACCGATGAAACCATTATCATGGGAATCTAAATTAAGTGAACCGGAACAAAAACCCAAAGCACCCCAGCAAACTCAACCCCAGCAAACTCAACCTCAACAAGGGAAAGAGAAAGAGAAAGAGAAAGAGAACGAAAAAGACAAGGGCAAAGAGAAAGAGAAAGAGAAAGAAAAGGACAAGGGCAAAGAGAAGAAAAAATAATCCAGAACCCCTTCTTTTTTTTAAAAATTAACAGTTTTCGTAGAACTCCTTAAATCATTAAAATCATTCACATAAAAAATCCGAAAAAACGTTTCCGTTCACGGGATTATCCACGTTCCGTATAGAATGTGAATATTCTGCGGGAATGCCCTTTTACCCAGCAGATTTTTTTTCGAGCGTTTTTTTTTTCGATTTTTTTATATGTTTTTCACTTTGATAAATCGATTTTATGCAGTAAAAAGTCGATTCAAATGAAAACATAATTGATTCCGAACCAAACGTAAAAGATAGCCCCTCGCGGATAATACAGAGCCA